>DATCFR010000080.1:0-4440 GCA_036509405.1 Saccharimonadales bacterium (SeqCode) | reverse complement strand
GACGTCGCCGATAAGCACTCGCCGCGAAACCAGCTTCTGGTCGACCGCCACTCTCTGCGTGTTGCCGTCGCTGTTCAGGGCATTCTTGTGCAGAGCGAATTGGTTCGGCACCAGCTGGGGCATGCCGATGAGCGCCAAAATAGTGAACAGCACCAGTGCCGTTCCCAGATTCACGATCACACCGGCGGCCATGATTTTGGTCTTCACCCAGAGACTGGCCGCCCCGAAAGTGCCGGGTTCGGTGTCGGAATCGTGCTCACCCTTCAGCTTCACGTAACCGCCGGCCGGAATCGAGCCAATGCTAAACAGCCAGCCAGCCTTGGTCTTGCGCTTATACAGCCGTGGCGGGAAGAAAATGCTGAACTCCTCCACCTCGACACCGTTGCGCCGCGCCACGATGAAGTGTCCGTATTCGTGGGTCACCACCAGGCCGATAAACAGCACAATCCCCACGATGAAGAGCAAAATAGACATGTCTATCCATTGTAGCAAACCGTAAAGCCGGCCGGTACGGTACAATAAACTGATCATGCTTAGCATCAAAAAACCGTTTGGTCACGCCATTCACGCTGTAAAGGCCCGCCGCCGCGCCGTTTTGGTGATCATTGGCTTACTGGTGCTGGCGCTCATTGCGCCGGTCGGCTACACATTTTTGAGCACTCGCGGACACCGCTATGATCTGGACCGAACGTCGATCAGCGCCGTCCCCTTTCACCATGTAACGCTGGTTTTTGGAGCCGGAATTTTATCGAATTATAAACCAACGCCCTATCTGCAGCACCGCATCGAGACAGCCGTCCAGCTGTATAAAGCCCACCGAACCAACATCTTATTAATGAGCGGTGATAACAGTGTGGTCAATCATAATGAGCCGCTGGTGATGCGTAGCTATGCCATGAAACTTGGCGTGCCAGCCACGGCCATCGTGGTCGATGACGCTGGTTTCAACACCTACGACAGCTGTTACCGGGCGCACGCCATTTTCGGCGTCCGCAGCGCCACGCTAGTCAGCCAGGGCTACCACCTGCCCCGCGCCATGGCTACCTGCCACGGGCTGGGCATCAGCAACAGCGGTGTGGTGGCCACCCATCCGACGCGCGACTTCACTATCAGCTATCTACTGCGCGAAGTGGTTTCAACTGACAAAATGGTGCTGCAGCTACTGTTTAAACCGGCGCCTCGCATCCTTGGCCGGCCTCTACCTCTCTAGAAGCACCGGAGCAAGATCACTTTACAAATCGACCCGTCGGTGTATATTGAGAAGCGTAAGGGCGATTAAACACCCCGTGTGAAAAAGAGTGAAAAAAATGGGTAGACAAGTAAAGTCTAGCGCACACCGTAACAAGGATGCCGTGCTTTCAAAGGCGCAGCTCCACGCCGCCGCCGTATCTCTGGCGGCCATGGCTGATGCTATTCCAAAATCGGTGACCGCACTAGAGATCGGACCGGCTGCGCCCGCGCCTCAGTCGCGGGATTTTACGCCTCCCGCCGATCACGCGCCGGCCTCGCGCGGGCCCTCGGGCCACCTGCTGGACTTCGCACACCGCTACAGCGTGGCGGTTTTTGCCCTGCTCTTATTAGCCGTCGGCGCGGCCGGTATAGTGGTCGGCGGCGATTATTGGTCAAGCCACGAACTAAGCCGTAGCCGGCCTATCACGGCCGCACGACCCGCCAAACCGACCATCGCCGGCCTCAATCTCACCGTTCCAGCCAGCAAGCTGCAGACGCAGCTGCAAACCATTACCAACCAGCCAGCCACTATTACAGTTGGCGCACAAGCCGTACCGGTCGGCGCCGACACTATTCGCAGCTGGCTGCAAATCACTAGTAACAAAGACAAGTCAGAGTACTACATTCGCCTTAAAGCTGGCACTATCGACAGCTCGCTCACCCAAATCGCTAACACATTCGTCAAAGCGCCGGTCAATCAGGTCACGGTCAGTGCAAATGGTGTCAGTCATGTCGTTGTCGGCGGACGCGACGGCACTTCTCTGAGTGATCCGGGCACTCTCAAAACCCAGGCCGATCAGGTCGCCAAAACCGTCATGGACGCCAAAGGTCTACAGTTCAATACCCCTATGCAAACGGCTCCCTTCCAGTCCACTACACCGGCAAATTTCGACAAAATTATCGTTGCCGACATCACCACCAAGCAAATGGGCGCCTATCAAGGCGGTCAAATGGTTAATAGTTGGCTGGTTAGCGCTGGTAAACCCTCAACACCGACCCCAATCGGCGAATTCCACGTCTACGCCAAATTCACGGTGCAGGACATGCGCGGCAGCAACCCTAACGGCACGCCCTACTTCCAACCGCAAGTACCATGGGTAAATTACTTCTACGAAGGCAGCGCCATTCACGGCGTGTACTGGCACCCGCTCAGCTGGTTCGGCGCAATTAACAGCTCGCACGGCTGCGTCGGCCTGCCGGTCGATGAAGCCAAATGGGTGTTCGACTGGGCACCGATCGGCACCACTGTGATAGTCACTGACGATCCAGCCCTGAATTTTGTGAGCGCTTAGGACGCTAGAGCGTCATCACCTCAGTTTCTTTGGCCTTGGCGGCAGCTTCGGTCTCGGCGCGGGCTTTGTTCATGGCTTCCTCGATCTGACTTGATAAGCGCTTGGCCTCGTCTTCGCCAATGTCTTTGTCTTTCTTAGCGAGGTCCAACGTTGCGAGCGCCTCGTGCCGGATGTTGCGTAAGCTGATCATGCAGTCTTCCTGTTTCTGGCCGATTTGTTTGGCCAGCTCGCGGCGTCGCTCCTCGTTGAGCGGCGGGAT
Source organism: Saccharimonadales bacterium (SeqCode) (assembly GCA_036509405.1). Lineage (GTDB taxonomy): Bacteria > Patescibacteriota > Saccharimonadia > Saccharimonadales > UBA4665 > DATCFR01. The sequence goes on along the minus strand of DATCFR010000080.1, from coordinate 1,659 downwards.
TGGCAGCCGCACCACCCGACCATCATCGGCCGGATTGAGCCCCAAACTCTGGTTGTTACGGATAGCTTCAGCAATGGCCTGCAAGTTACTTGGGTCAAACGGCGTGATCTGGATCAGCTGTGCCTCGGGCACCACAATGTTGCCGACCTGGTTCAGCGGCATTTGCGTGCCGTAGGCTTCCACCATAACGCCGTCAAGCATGGCAGCGTTGGCCCGCCCCGTCCGCAGAGTCTTCAAGCCGTCTTTGAACCGCTCCACCGCTTTGTTGAGCTTAGCCTGCGCGTCACTGACTACTTGGTTCGCATCCATTACTGCACATTATACCTGATTACTGCTGGCTGCTTCATAGTCTTGCAGTGCATTTAATAATTCATCAGGGCTCATGTCAGGTTTAATAAACGCGCGAAACGACTGATCCATGTTGACTGCTTTCTTCGTTTGGGGAAGTTCACGGCCGTGGCGGTCTATCCATTCATGCAGCGCCCAACGAATTATTGCGCTGCGAGAAATATCATAACGCTGGGCATTCTCATCCGTATGCCTAAGCAATTCGCCCGGCAAAGTTATATTAATCCGCTTGTCGTATCTGATTGGAGACGCCAAACCCCCTTCTTTCTTCCCTCGTTTGTTTGTAGTGTGTACACACATTATGTGTACACTCGCGCATCATACTATGCAAATTTTAAGCCTACTATTTAATGATTCTAGGCGACTTCGCCAAGAGCAAGGCGCGAGAAGCGGCGCACCACAACATTTTCGTTCATGAGGGCGGCGTTTTGCTTAACGTGATCGGCCACAGTGATGTCAGGATTTTTAACAAAAGGCTGGTCTAGCAGGCAGCGCTCGGCGAAATACTTTTTGAGCTGGCCGTCAACAATCTTATCGATCATGTCGGCCGGCTTGCCTTCGGCCTTGGTTTTTTCGGTGAATTCGGCCTTAATTTTGCCGCGGTCTTCGGCCGGCACGTCATTGCTCGAAACGTACAGCGGCGCCGAGGCGGCGATGTGCATAGCAACGTCTTTCACGAGTTCGACAAAAATGTCGCCGCGTGCCACGAAGTCGGTTTCGCAGTTAACTTCCACCAGCACACCAATGCGACCGTCGTGGTTGTAGTTGCCAATAAGGCCGGCCCGGGCCTCGCGCTCGCCGCGCTTTTCGGCTTTGGTCAGCCCCTTCTTACGCATAGCCGCCAGAGCTTTGTCAAAGTCCCCGCCGGCTTCTTCCAAAGCCTTTTTAGCATCGGTCAGGCCGACGCCGGTCAGGTCTTTCAAGCGTTTTACTTGGGCGATATCAATCGGCATCAGTGCTCTCCTTTTCGTCTTTCTCGTCCTTTTTGGCGGCCGGCTTATCATCCGTGGTCTTAGCCTGGGCTTTGCCTGCCAGGATAGCATCCTTGACGTAATCGGCGATCAGCTGGATGGTCTTGATGGCGTCATCATTGGCCGGAACCGGATAGGTGACCTGGCTTGGGTCGGCGTTGGTATCGACCAGGGCCACGATCGGGATCTTCAGTTTGTTGGCTTCACGCACGGCGTTGACGTCATTGATGATATCAATCACGAAGACGGCACCCGGGCGGGCACTCAATTCCTTCACGCCGCCGTACAGGACATTCATCTGGCTGATTTCTTCCTGGAAGCGCTGCACTTCGAGCTTGTT
>DATCFR010000079.1:0-8610 GCA_036509405.1 Saccharimonadales bacterium (SeqCode) | reverse complement strand
CTGAGCGCGCGAGCCGATAAGCTGCTGAGCGTCAAAGCTAAAAGTCAGGCACTGGCCGAGCAGCAGATACGGTTTGAACAAGCTAAGAAAGATATCAAGAAATACGCCGATCTCGAAAAAATTGCCGATGTAGTGGTGCCGCAAGACAAAGACCAGGCAGAGGCCGTGCGCGAACTTGTTAACATCGCAAGCGCCAATGGTATTGCACTGACTTCGATTACCTTTCCAACTTCCAGTCTCGGGGCCGCTCCTTCGGGCGCCGCGACCACTAATCTTAACGCGCCGACGACCGTCGCGCCGACATCTACACCCAACAGCCCGGCGAATAAGCTTTCGCAGCTGGTGGCCGTCAAAGGCCTCCCGGGCGTATACCAACTAACCATCACCATTGTCAGCGATCCCAATCAGCCGCTACAGTATAATCAGATCATAAACTTTTTGAGCGGGCTGGAACAGAACCGGCGCACGGCCCAGGTCACCTCCATCAACTTGCAAACCTCCGTGAACCCTCAAAAGCTGATCTTCACTCTAACCTTAAATGAGTACATTAAGCCATGAGTAAGTCCAAACCAAGTCGTGCGAAATTAAGCCCCAAATTACTCGGTGATTTGGAGAAGCTGCGCCGCTATAACGTCGTGTTCTTCCTAGTTTTTGTGGCCATCCTATACGCCTTTGTGCTGCTGCGCATCAACAGCCTGAACACGGCCCAGCCCTCCAGCGACGCCGTGACTAGCCAGGTCCAAGCCGCCAACGTGCCGCACATTGATCAAACCGTAGTGCATCAAATACAGTCCTTGCAAGACAATAGCGTCAGCGTGCAGAGCCTGTTTGATCAGGCCCGCGACAATCCTTTTCAGTAGGTCGGCTACTTATTATCGAGAGATTCGACGGCCGTGATGCCGACATCGACGATGCTTCTGGCCGAAGCCCGGTGAGCGGTGGGCTGTGGATCGGTGCGCCGGTGCTGCTCAAAGTCTTCCCTGGCCGCTAAGATTTTCTTGGCGTAAACGGTCGGATCCGGACAATACAGGAAGGTAAATTTGTCGGTTGCGGCAGCTGTTTCGGCACTGAGTGTGCCGAAGTGGAACATCTGCGCCAATGGCCCGTCCTGCTCGGCGGTAATGTCTTCCAAGTCACCCAGAGACAACTGGCTGGTCTGCTTATCAAACAAGCTGCTGCGCGTTACCTGGGTAATGCTAGTGCTGTTCACGATCCAGCGGTTGCCCCAGTAAACTACATGAGCAATCAGCGAGAAAGCGGCGACGAGAATGGCCGCGATTAGGAATACCACCATGCCTACCGACATGATCTGGCTATGGCTGGAACCGCTAAAGACGCTGGGAGCAACTCCGAAAATAAGCACCGCTAAAAAGACCAGTAGGAAACCCGCCATAGCGTATATGCCGATAATGCCTATCGGGTGGCGTTTGATCTCGCAGATTGCCTGCTTGCCAGCTTCGCCGACAGCCAAGGGATTATTCGGCGTCGGTGCCGCGCTAGGAGTTTGAGGGTCCATCGTGCTCATTATAGCAAGCTGGACTGCTTATCCTTGCCGCCAGGCGCTTTTTTGCCCATATGCTTATAGGCCTTGGATGTGGCTTTGCGGCCACGCGGCGTGCGCTCCAGCAGTCCGATTTGCATCAGATACGGCTCGTAAAAATCTTCGAGCGTGCCGCGTTCCTCGGCCGTGATAGCGGCCAGCGTTTCGACGCCGACCGGGCCACCGTCATAGTTTTCGATGATGGCCTTGAGCAGCCGCCGGTCAGCCGTGTCCAGGCCCAATTCGTCAATATCCAGCAGCACCAGCGCTTGGTGGCTCAGCTTAGTATCAATGATGCCGTCACCGTTGACGTCGGCGTAATCGCGTACGCGCTTCAGCAGGCGGTTGGCTACACGCGGGGTTAGCCGAGCGCGCTGAGCCAGCTCGGCGGCGGCCGGAGCGTCAATCTTCACATTGAGAATTTTAGCGGCGCGACGGATAATCTGCTGAATCTCCTCGGGCGTATAGAACTCCAGCCGGTGAATCATGCCGAAGCGGTCGCGCAAGGGTGCCGCCAAGCTACCAGTGCGGGTGGTAGCACCGATGATAGTGAACTTCGGTAAATCGAGCCTTAGGCTGCGCGCCGACGGGCCCTTACCAAGCATAATATCCAACTTGAAATCTTCCATGGCGCTATACAGCACCTCTTCGACCGTGCGGTTTAGACGATGAATCTCGTCGATGAACAGGATGTCACCGTCGCTCAAGTTAGTGAGCAAGCTGGCCAGATCGCCAGCCCGCTCAATGGCCGGCCCGCTAGTCACCCGGATTTGCGCGCCCATTTCATGGGCAATAACGCTGGCCATCGTAGTTTTACCAAGCCCGGGCGGACCGTGCAGCAGCACATGGTCGAGTGGTTCGCCGCGTTTTTGAGCAGCATCAATGGCCAGTTTAATGTTTTGCTTCAGCCGTTCCTGACCGATGTAATTGGCAAAGTCGCGCGGCCGCAGCGTCATCTCCAGCTCGACCTCTTGCGGCTCCTCGCTATCGACGCCGCTATTTACAATCCGATCAATCATATTGTCTATTATAGACTACGCGGCGTAAGCGGTTCTGCGGGCGGCATTAACTCCAATACGGTTCCCGTGCCATCGCCGGCGGACAGCTGCGGGGGCCCGTCATATCTGAGCGATCCGATAGCCCGGCGGGCATCATAAAATCCCTGCACCTCAGCCACGCCTGTATCGAGCATGACGTTGCGCTCGGGCTGCGTCCAGCCCTTATAGTAGTCATAGGCCAGCACGCCATTCACAGCCACTGCGGCACTTCCGAAAATTTTTAGAGCCATAGAACTTTCGCTGGTTGCGGCCAGCGCGAAGGCCGCAATTGATCCCGATGCCGTTTTTTGGAAGAAATCGCCCTGCTTAACCTGTTTGCTTTTAGCCAAGTCCGCGGCCCAGCCAGCACCGACAAAAACTTCGCGAGCGGCGAGCGCAGCCACGTACGGCCTGGATCTAGGTCTTTCCCGCCAAAGCGCCACCAAGCCCGTGGCAATCAAGGTCGCATCGACCGCGCTATCTAGAGCCCTCCGCTTAGGGCCGTCGGCACCGAAAAACTTGGCACCCATACCATCTGTCTGATCGGAGATTAAAATAGTGGCCATGATTCCTTTTATGGACTTGCCCTCGGCAATATTTTTCCATAGCGATCTACCTTGAACCAGCCGCCCAGCAGTTGCAGCAAGGAACAAGGTCTCTTTTTTCATGGAACGTGAACGGGGCTCCAGCAAATGCGTAAATTTTGGTCCTGCTTGGCGAGGGCGGCACGGTCGTCGGCATCGAGCTTGAAGTCGAAAATGTCGATGTTTTGCTGGATGCGCTTGGGTGTCACGGATTTGGGCAACACCACGAAATCCTGCTCCAGGCACCAGCGCAGCATGATTTGGGCGTAGCTCTTACCGTGCTTTTCGGCGAGGCCGACGACCACTGGATTATCCATGGCCTTGCCGTGGGCCAGCGGCGAATAGGCCTCAAGCGTGATGTTATGGTCACGGCAATACGTAACAAGTTCAGGTTGCTGCAAAAAGACATGCAGCTCCACCTGATTGATGACGGGCATTGTTTTGGCGTACTTTTTCAGGCCCTCCAAGTGGTTAATCATGTAGTTGCTGACGCCGATGGAGCGAGCTTGCCCGGCGGCGTGGATTTCCTCGACCGCTTGCCAGGTCCGCTTGCGCAGTACCGGCACCGGAAAGTGCAATAGCAGCAGATCAACGTAATCGGTCTGAAGTTTCTCGAGCGACTCGGCGAACGTCCGCTTCGCGCTGTGGTAGCCGAAGTGCTGCACGGCGATTTTGGTAGTGATAAACAGCTCTTCGCGCTGTAAACCGGACTGCTTCCAGCGTTCGCCCAGGAACTGCTCGTTGCCGTAGGCCTGTGCCGAATCAAAGTGCCGGTAGCCCGCCTTGATAGCGGCGTCAAACGCCGTGTTGAATTCGGCCGCGTCCTTGTTTTTCCAGAGACCCAGCGCAATTTGCGGAATAGTGTTGCCGTCGGCTAAGGTGATGCTCGGTATCTTCATACTACTTTCCGCTTAAGGCTAGCTTGACGCGCTCTTCGGTAGGCAGTTCCGGGTCGACTGTCTGCAGGGCTTGGGCAGCGTCAGCGGCGCTGTAGCCTAAGCTAACTAAGGCTTCAACGGCTTCATCTTGCAGTAGCTGGCTCTCGGCTTGGAGCATGCCGGTTGATTCGAGATCAATGCCGACGAGACCAACTTTGTCTTTCAGTTCAACCACCACGCGTTCGGCTACGCGTTTGCCAACGCCATTCGCTCGCTGAATGAATTTAACATCGCCGCCAGCAATCGCCCGCCGTACATCCGCTCCGGAGCCAATACTTAACATGTTAAGTGCCATTTTGGGGCCGACGCCGTTGACACTTAGTAACTGTTCAAATAGGTTTTGTGTATCACGCGCTAGAAAGCCGAAGAGATCATGCGCCTGCTCGCGGACATGCTCGTACACATAGAGCTTGGCAGTCTCGCCTGCCGCCAGCCGGCCATAATCTTCGGCACTGACGTAGACGCCGTAGCCCACACCGCGCACGTCCAAGACAATCATGTCGGCCAGCTTTTCGCTCACCACTCCGTGTAGGGTCGCAATCATCGCCTTATTATCGCATAGTCATGCTGTGGGTGATAGCGGCTGCCAGGGCGTCGGCACAGTCGTCGGGTTTGGGGATTTCTTTGAGCTGCAAGATGACGCGGACCATCTCCTGAATCTGGCTTTTTTCGGCCCGGCCGTAGCCGGTCAAGGCCTGCTTGATTTGCAGCGGCGTATACTCGTAAATGCCCAGGCCAGCCTGCTGGCCGGTCAGCAGCACCACACCGCGAGCCTGTGCCACGGTCATGGCCGTGGTCACATTCTTTGCGAAGAATAGCTTTTCGACGGCCATCTCAGTTGGCTTGGTCTCGGCAATAATGGCCGTCAGTTCCTCAAAAATCGTTTGCAGACGGATGGCATCGTCCTGTTTGGCCGGCGTGCGAATAACGCCGGCATCGACCATCGTAGCCTTGCCCTTACTGGCTTCAATCACCCCGAAACCGAGGATGCCAGTGCCGGGATCAATGCCGAGAATTCTCATCTTCGACATCTTTCAGTATGCTGTTGATAACCCACGGATTCCTAATTTTACCAGCCTCACTAAGTGCCGTAATTTCGCTCAGGCTCAGCCATTTGGCGTCAAGTATTTCTTCCTTTTGCACGGTCAAAATGCCACCCACAATGCGAGCTTTAAAAGAATTGAGCTGGCGATTATCCGCGTTCTCGTCTACAGCCGTTAGCAAGGGGTGTTCGCCTGTTAGCTCAACTTCAAAACCCGTTTCTTCTTTAGCTTCTCGGACTGCCGCGGCCTGCAAAGTTTCGCCCTCGTCAACTTTTCCGGCCGGCAAATTCCATAGACCGTAGACGCGAGCTAGCTTTTCTTGGACTAATAGATAACGCCCTTGCTCGTCCCGTAAAACCACGCCCGCCACTGCTGCGACATCATTAGCCGACATCTATGCCTTCCGCGATGTCGAAATTGACATGCGTGGTGGTGACATCGTCGGAATCTTCGAGCGCGTCCATGAGACGCATAATTTTGCCAGCTGTTGAGGCATCGCTGACTTCAATAGTGGTGTTTGGTACGTAGGTGAGTTCGGCTTCGAGAACTTCTAAGCCGGCGGCGCTGAGCGCCTCGCGCACTTTGGCTAAAGCTTTGGGATCGGTGTAAATGACCGATTCTTCGCCCTCTTCCTGAACGTCTTCGGCACCGGCATCCAAAGCCTGCAGCAGAACGTCATCACCGCTGCCTTTAACGCGGATCATGCCCTTATGATCGAATTGAAAAGCGACGGCGCCCTTCTCGGCAATGTTGCCGCCGTGCTTGGTGAACGCCAATTTAACTTCCGGGTAGGTGCGGTTGATGTTGTCGGTGGCGGCCTCTACCAGGATGGCCACGCCCCCTGGGCCGTAGCCCTCGTATAGCACCTCTTGCAGCTGGGCGGCATCTTTGTCACGGCTGCGATCAATGGAACGCTGGATGTTGGCCGACGGCATGTTGGCGGCCTTGGCGCGGTCGATGGCCAGTCGTAGCGCGAAGTTGGTGTCCGGATCGGGACCACCGCGAGCAGCAATAGCGATGGCGTTGCCAAGCTTGGTAAACACCGCGCCGCGAGCCGCGTCTTTGGCGCCCTTCTGGCGCTTAATGGTTGACCATTTGCTGTGGCCGCTCACGCTTTCAAACCTCTTGTCTCAAGTTCATTCATATCTGTTATTATATCAGCCCTCGGTAATTTTGTCTTGTGCCAGAGCACCACAGTCAGCAAGATTATTAGGCCATACAGACCGAGCATGCCAGCCAGCGGCAAACTGAGGTTTTGGACGAAAATATGCGGCAGGTGCGCCATAAGGTGCGCGATATCGAGCATGTAATTCAGCAGCAGAGCGGCCGGCCAGGCCAGCCAACCGGCAACTGGGCCGATCAGCATACCCGCCAGTCCGGCGATGGTGCCCAGCAGCATGGCCAGCGGCACCAGCGCCGTCACCAGCACATTGGCCGGCAAACCGACAAATGACATCTGCCCAAAAATATACAGAATAAACGGCAGACTCATGAGTTCGGCGCAAACGCTCTCCAGCGCCACGCCACCCACCAGCGATTGATGCCAGCGTCCGGGCCAGCGAGCCTGTACCAGCGGCGACACTACCATCACGCCGAAGAACGCTAGGAAGCTGAGGTACCAGCTCAGATCACTCCAGACGTAAAACGGATTAGCCCAAGCCGTAATGGCGGCCGCCAGGGCCAGTAAATTGAGCGGCTTGAAGTCGCGGCCGTAGTAGCTGGCCGTAATACTTAACGTGCTAACTATTGCCGCCCGCACAATTGATGCGCTGGCTCCGGCCAACAGCAGGAATACCGCGATCAGGCTGAAAGATAGCAGTGTCGACAACCGTTTAGAACGCTTGGCCAGCAGCCGTTTGCTGGCGTGCAGAATGATGGTCAGGTTATAGCCCGACACGGCAATGATGTGCGTCAGTCCGACCATCAGCAAATCCTGCTTATTATCGGCCGGCAGCGTAGCCCGCTGGCCGATCAGCAGGCCCATGGCAAACGGCGCCAGTGGCTCCGGCAGTGCCGTTTGCATGCCGGCCGTGAAACGGCGGCGAATTTCCGCTACCAGCGATGGATGATGCACGCTGACGTGTAGCTCGGCAAAACTAATTCGGCCCTGGTAGGCGCCGTAGCCTGGATACAGCTTGCCCGTGGCCGTCAGCTCGTCGCCTTGAAACACGGCGTTTTCGCCAAAGCCACTAAGCTGGATTTTACCGGCCAGCCTAGTGCCATCATCAAGCATCAAATCATCGGCATCAAACGAAATTTGTGACTTCGTGCCGTACACCGCATCGTTCATGGCCCGCACGCTCAGTGTGACTTCCCGGTAATAATACGGCTGATACACGGCTAGCTTCTGCGTGAAAATCGCGCCGCGCCACACGCCCAGTCCGAGACCCAGCAGTACCGCCAGGCACAGGCTCAGTGCCGTCCGCTGGCGACCGATCACCAGCAGTACAACGGCAAGCGGCCAGGCGGCTTTCAGCCACGCCGCCGAATCCACACGCGCCAGCCCGACACCAATCAAAAATGCCAGACATACTGCGAGCGTCAGCGTTGTCTGCCGAAACCGATACTGCCAAACCCGCCGCATGTGCGGCTATTCTAGCAACCCAAGCCGCTTATGCCGCCACTAGTTAAGATTCATTTAATCTGTCGTTAGCCACCGCAGCCGCATTGGGTTTCGGTTTGCGTCAATACGAGCCACCACAAAAATATTAATATAAGATGAATGGCAATAATTTTTTTCCAGGCAATTCTCATGCCAAACTTATTAAGCAGGAATTTCGCGAGCAGCGGGGGGACTATTAAAACGCTAAAATAATCCGCAGTTACTGGCCCTGATCCAGTGGTGCATTGCCAGCTCAACCACTCGCTACTGCAATCTGGCATTACATATATTAGTACCTCAAATGTCACCAGCAAAGTAAGGATCTGCAAGGTAAAGATCAAAAGGATGGCCAGAAAAATCTTCTTCATTACATCAGTATATGGCCCGCGTAATTTGGCCGCAACTTTGCTATCATCAAGCCATGGACATGCAAGCCATCGAGGACAAATACACGCACATGGGTTTGGCGGTTTTTCATCAAAGTGATCAACCAGGCAAGATATACAAGCCGCATCGGCATGGCGCAGTACATATCTACACTGTCAAGGGTTTGGCTAAACTTAAGCTAGACAATGGTGATTGGCAAAACGTCGAGGCCGGGCAAGAAATTATAATTCAGGATAATCAACTGCACGAAGCCGTGGTCGGTCCGGATGGCTGGGACTATATTTTCGCTACCACGGCCCAGGAGGCCAGGCACCAAGGTCTAACCTAGATTAAGCTGCCGGTGATAAATGCAGACCATCATGGCGGCGCCACACAAGATAGCGAAAATCTGGAACACCGAAATCGCCGAAAGCGGATAGGCGATCAAGCTTAGAAACGAGGCCACGCCGCTGAGCAGGTACAGCCAGGGCGACTCGGTG
>DATCFR010000078.1:0-2541 GCA_036509405.1 Saccharimonadales bacterium (SeqCode) | reverse complement strand
GCCATTTCTGAGCGCTGGCGGCATCCGGCAGTTTGGTTTGCAGTTCGGCCGGAATTTCCTGACCGTCAGCAGTGAAAACAGCGGTGACTTTGAAGGAGCTGGTCGCCTGGAAGTCGCGGATTTCACGTTCGCGCTCCACTATTAAGCGCACAGAAACGGATTGCACGCGGCCGGCGCTGAGGCCGGTACGGACCTTTTTCCACAGGACTGGCGACAGTTCGTAGCCGACAAGGCGATCCAGCACACGCCTGGCCTGCTGGGCGTCCACCAGTTTGATGTCGAGCACCCGCGGGTTCTGGATGGCGGCCTCAATGGCCGGCTTGGTGATTTCGTGAAAGACAATGCGCTTGGTGGTGGCCGGGTCCAGCTTGAGAGCGTGTGTCAGATGCCACGCAATGGCTTCCCCTTCGCGGTCTTCATCGCTGGCCAGCCAGACTTCGTGCCCGACGGCGGCTTTCTTGAGCTCGGCCACGACCTTTTTCTTATCGGCGCTGACCTCGTATTTGGGCGCGAAATCATGCTCGATATCAATATTCAGGCCCTTTTTTGGCAAATCCCGAATGTGCCCGAAGCTGCTTTTAACGGTGTAATCCTTGCCAAGAAAACGCTCAATAGTGCGGGCTTTGGCCGGACTCTCCACGATAACTAAATTTTTTGCCATAAGCCTCTATAGTAAGCGCACCTGTCCGTGAAATGCAATATTTTATGGGACAAGCTAGCCTTCAATGTACTGCGCTGCCTTATAGCCAGCCCAAATGCCAACAAATGAACCGATTGTGGACATGACCAATGACCAGCCGCCAAATGCAAACAGATTAAATGGTGATTGGCCATCGAAGATATTACCGATGCCTCCACCAATGGTGGCACCAATGGTGATGCCAAGAAAAATCATCAATTTCATATTTCAATCCTAGCACAAGCGGATGTCCAGTGGCTGATAACTTAATGCCCCATATACTGACTGGCTTTATAGCCAATCCACATACCCACAAATACGCCTACAACAGGTAAAACAACCGACCATTTACCTGCCTTGCCATGATCAAGCGCTGCCCCAATGACTCCACCAATAAAAGTGGAGCAAATTACTGATGTGTAAACCCATATTTTCACAGTTTCAGTTTATCACGAGCACTTAGTAAAAAGTCCAAGTAGCACTCACGCTGTCAGGCTGGTGATTGGGATACTGCTCTGAACGCTTAAGCTGCAGTCGACCGTGTCCGCTAAAATGGCCAAGGCTGTGTGCATCTCAGAAACAGCCGCTTCAGTAAGATAACTAGAGTTGGTGGGCAGTTTATGTTGCATTGCGGCGTCATACATTGGGCCTATTTCAGTGCCATCCTCGCGACCTGCATAATGAACCACTTCAACCGTACCGAAAAGTCCCGGCCTCATTTCAAGCCTATCCTCGTCTAAGTGCATATTTCCGGTCAGCACGGATGCCAACGATAAGCCGCCGACTCTCGTTTCCCGAACACGTGCAAACACCGGCAGTGAAATGCCAGAATTTTTTATGTCAACTGTCAGTTCAGATTGGATAGGTCGGCTTTGAACTCGTTGGTGGACATATCCCCACCTACGGGCGTCCCTGCGCGCTCTTAAGCCTTTAATTGGCTCACCGCTCCTTGTGAAAGTCGGTTCTTCAATGCCATGATGACGCATTATCTGTCGGGCGGCTTGTGTGATTAGCTGTATGCTTTCAGCAGTTCTGTCTCTGCCCAATGCACACTCCATCGCATGATCTACGTGATTCAGCCAACCATCGTTGCGCGAACCCGGAGTTTCTGCTAAAGTCGCCTGCCCAGACATAAACCTTCCTCAATTATATGAGTACAATATTGCACTGTAGTCTGTAAATGTCAAGGGGGTGGCCTTCGAGTGTACATTAGTATGTAGACCAATGATTAGCACCCAAAGTACGGACTTTGCTGCTGATTTCCAGCATGGTCAAGGCCTGATTAAAAGCACTGGCCGTTAGGCCGCTACGCCGCAAGAGTTCCTCGCCATCGCTAACCCCTTGGGCTAGCAGATCCAGCAGGCTTTGCTCGTGGGCGTTGCGGCCCTTCACTGCGCGGTCGGTGGCTTGGCGCGGTTCGAGCCCCAGAGCGTGCAGTACGTCTATATACGAAGTAACCGGCGTGGCGCCGCTCTTAATAAGGTGATTGGTGCCGACCGAGCCGCGGCTGCCGATATTGCCAGGCACGGCCATGACGGTTTTCCCCTGCTCCAGGGCGAAACGGGCGGTGTGCAGGCTGCCGCTTTTTTCGGCTGCTTCGGTGATGAGCAGTACCTGGCCCAAGCCGGCCATCAAGCGGTTGCGGGCGATGAAGTTCTGCTTGAAAGGCGTTTCGCCGGCGGCATATTCACTGACCAGCGCCCCGCCCTGGTCGAGGATAGTCTGCGCTAAACGGCGATGTGTGGCGGGCACAATAGTCTCCAGCGGACTGGGCAGCACGGCGATTGTCAGACCGCCGGCATCCAGCGCGGCCTGGTGGGCCAGACCGTCGATACCGAGGGCCAGACCGCTGACAATGACCA
>DATCFR010000077.1:0-4732 GCA_036509405.1 Saccharimonadales bacterium (SeqCode) | reverse complement strand
CTTCGCCATACCCCTTCATGTATAGCAGATTTTACCCCTCTTTAAAAGCGAAAACAGATGACAACTACACTGTTTTGACTTATCATACCTAATGCGAAACTGCTTAGGGAAAAGAGCAGCCCGCATCACCTAGGGGCATAGTACAACGGCTAGTATAAAGGTCTCCAAAACCTTAGATCGTGGTTCGATTCCACGTGCCCCTGCCACATTGAAGGGTTATTATGGCAATCGATCATTTTGTAAAACATAAATACGCCAGAGAACGGATTGATTGGAATTTTAATATATTGTTCGGCGATCAGCCACAGGTCACTGAACTGGCCACTCGATATAAAGCACTGATTAAGCACCCTGGTCTATACGATCCGGTTCCAGGGAAATGGCTTCACGCCACAATCCTGCGTGTTGGCTTCTTAGAAGAGTTTAGTGAAACAGAAATGTTGGCAGTAGCTGACGTTTTAGCACCAAAGTTGGCCGACATGGAGATGCCTCAATTATTGCTTGGGCAACGGTGGTGGCTATGGAATGGTGGCCCAGTTCTAAGTATTACGCCTCAACAGCAGTTACAAAAACTATTTCGCCTGGTGCTGGATGCTTTAACTATCATTGTTGGTCGAGATCGGCTGCCTCTGTTAACTATTGACTCAGCGAGTCAACCAATGAAAACATTCGACTACTTTCTAAAGACTTTTACAGCGACTGTAGGTCGAGATCGATTGCCAATAAAATTTCAGTTTGTGCCTCATGTCAGCTTAGCTTACCCCAAAACATACGATAACGAACTAGACCTGTATAAACAAATGCGATCTCACCCAATAGACAGTGTCCCAATACGAGCAATGAGATTATCTCTTATTAAGCAGGAGGTCAAAGACAATTATTATATTTGGGAAGTCGTAAAAGACCTCTCCATAGGTCAAAGCGATCACTCAAAAGGTTAGCTCCATCCCATACTAACTGCTCTATCTCGCATTACTTCCAGCGACTGGCCGTCAATGCTAATATCAAGCTGCATGTTCAGGGCCGTGTCCAGGAGGCCCTGCCCATTTGTAATATGCACAATTTAGTGATACAGTATTATATCTAAGCATGAGGACACTAAATTATGGGCAAGGTTAAAGAAGCAGCTAAGAGTTTACCCAAAGGTCAGAAAAGACGAATTGAGAAAGCTGCCAGTGGCGCGCGCAAGTCTTTGGTTAGAAGCTCCCCAGCCCAAACAATAGGGACAGAGTCACGGTGGACTGATCCTGGATTAACAGGTTATGGCGAGACTCGGGTCTTAAAGTTAGCTAGAGGAGAGACCAAACTTCTTGGCCAAAGAGCCATTGTTAGTTTTCAGCAAATATCTATGCACACCAAGCGAATTGCGGGTGCCCATAGCACCACTGACCATCAAGTAGAGGAAGCTGGTTTAAGCATAGAATTGAGGTCTAAAGGTGGTGAAACCATTGAGGCAAAGTTTGATTTTCTCAGGAAGCCGGTTAACGAAATGATTAGACTGGCCGGCGCACTGCAATTAATTCCAGAGGCACCGTTGGGAGAGAGAGTTGATTTGGCTTGTGACGTACTTAAGCAGGCCGTTGAAGCTGCCGTTTAGATAGGCCTTCTTTCAGTAAGCTTTAAGCGCTTTTACAGCCTTTTCAGATGTGATCAAAATCAAGCGTAAGACGCTTGTGCTAAGGAGATAGGCGATTTATAATAAGAGGCGGTAAAACTAAAAGGTTAAGTTAACAAAGAGGGTGATGAAAATACTAATGCTTGGCTGGGAGCTGCCGCCTCATAATAGCGGCGGGCTGGGAATCGCGTGTTACCAGCTCTGCAAAGCCCTATCCAAACAGAACGTCGACATCGAGTTTATTCTGCCCTATCCGGCCGATTATGACGTTGATTTTATGACTGTTACGGCGACGCATGAGCCTGGCGCTAAAGTGGTTCACCCGCAGGCTGCTTATGAGAGCCAGTGGTATCAACCTGATGGTGGCGGCCGCTGGCCTGTGCCCAACCAAGGGCAGCTATATGAGCAGGCCGTGGTGCGCTTGGCCGAAGAGCGAACCTTTGATATCGTCCACGCTCACGACTGGCTGACTTTTCGGGCCGCTTTACGCGTCAAAGAGATCAGAAACTGCCCAATTGTGCTGCATGTGCACTCCGTGGAGTCCGATCGTGCAGGCCGGCCCGATGGCAATCCGGTGGTACAGGAGATTGAATCTTTGGCGCTGCGCTTGGCCGATCAGATCGTGGCCGTCAGCGAGCATACTAAACGTGCCATTATGCGCGACTACGGTGTGCCCGCCGACAAAATCGAAGTCATTCATAACAGCATCGATGCGGGCTCGCTGGCACCGCTTGACGAGGGTAACGCCTACCACTACTTAACTGCCATGAAGGCCCTCGGCTACCGCGTGGTCGTCAATGTCGGCCGTTTGACGATTCAAAAAGGTTTGCCGAATCTGTTACGTGCGGCTCAAAAAGTTATTGCCCAAGAGCCCAAGACCCTCTTTCTGATTGTTGGCAGCGGCGAGCAATACCACGAGCTGATTGAGCAGGCCGCCGAGCTTGGTATTGGCGCCAATGTGCTGTTTGCGGGCTTTCAGCGCGGCAAAAAGTGGCGCGACGCCTTCGCGATTGGCGATCTGTTTATGCTGCCATCAGTCTCTGAGCCATTTGGCCTGACACCGCTAGAAGCCGTCGGCTATGGTACACCAGCGCTAATTAGCAAGCAGTCCGGCGTCAGCGAAGTTCTCAATAATTGCCTTAAGGTGGATTATTGGGACATCGACGAAATGGCCAATTGCATTACAGCCGTGATGCGCAGCCCGGCGCTGCAGCACGAGCTGTGGCAAAATGCCTACAGCGAATATACACGCCTGTCCTGGGACGATGCCGGCACCAAGATCAGCCGCCTCTATAACCGCCAGCTGGCTCAGGCCGCAGCATGAACAAAGCCATCGTGCTCTATTTGCACGTGCACCAGCCTTACCGCGTGCGCCACTACACCGTGTTTGACAGCGGTGTAAATCACGATTATTTTGATACCGACTACGACGCTCAGACCAGCAATGAACGCATCCTGCGCAAAGTCGCCGAGAAATCTTATTTGCCAACCAACCGCCGACTGCTGCAGCTGCTGCAGGAGCACCCGGAATTTAAGCTGAGCCTGTCTATCACCGGTACCGTTCTTGAGCAGTTGGAACGCTGGTTTCCAGAAGCCTTAGAGTCTTTTCGCTTGCTCACCGAGACCGGCCGCGTGGAAATTGTCGGCGAGACCTACCACCACAGTTTGGCCTTTTTCTATTCCCGAGAGGAGTTCGAGACCCAGGTTGACATGCATAAGCGCAAAGTACAGACGATATTTGGCCAAACCCCGCAAATTTTCCGCAACACTGAGCTGGCCTACAATAACGATCTAGCCTACTGGGCCGATCAAGCTGGCTACAAGGGTATCTTGGCCGAGGGCTGGGATCCAGTGCTGGGCTGGCGCAGCCCTAATTACGTCTACCGCCCAGCTCACACCGAAAATATTAAGCTGCTCCTCAAAAACTATCATCTGAGCGATGACATCGCCTTTCGCTTCGGTGACAGCGAGTGGAGCGAGTGGCCGCTGACCGCCGACAAGTTCGCGCACTGGCTCAGCGAAGACCAGCAAGCCACCAATTTCAATCTGTTTATCGACTATGAGACCTTCGGCGAGCACCAGTGGGATGAATCTGGCATTTTCGGCTTTTTGGAGCACATGCCCCGCGAGTGGCTGAAAACAGCCAACCACACCTTTATGACCGCCAGCGAAGCCATCGCAGCCTATGAGCCAGTTGATCAAGTTGACGTGCCACAGACTGTCACCTGGGCTGACACCGAGCGCGATTTGTCGGCCTGGCTAGGCAATGCCATGCAAAGCTCGTCCATCACCGGATTGTACGACCTGCGTGATAAAATCATCGGCAGCAACGACTGGGCCCTCATCGAAGATTGGCGGCGCTTACAAACCTCAGACCATTTCTACTACATGTGCACCAAATGGTTCAATGACGGCGACATTCACGCCTATTTCAGCCCCTACGACACGCCGTACGAAGCTTATATCAACTTTATGAATGCCTACCGGGACTTGCAGCTTCGATTGGCCGAAAAGGGCGCCAGCGTATGATATGCTCAAACTATAAAGGAGGACGCGGTGGGGCGACCAGTAGTCTTAAGTAACGGACAGGTCTTTGTTGGTCTCGACGAGAGCGGCCTGGTGCACGATTTTTACTACCCTTACGTGGGCTTGGAAAACCTGACCAACGCCCGTTCCAGCCAGCATAAGATAGGCGTCTGGGTGGACGACCAATTCAGCTGGACCGATGACGGTTCATGGGAAATCAGCGTCGACCTTGAGGCCGAGGCCATGATTAGCAACATCCGAATGAAGTCGGCCAAACTGGGCATTACCATCGACTTCCTGGACTTTATCGACAGCGAATATAACGCCCTGGTGCGCTGTATGAAGATCACTAATGACCACGACAAAGAGCGCGACATCCGCCTGTTTATGCACCAGGTGTCCCAGATTTCCCGGGCTGGCCGTGCCGATACGGCCCTATTTGTGCCTGAAGATACCTACATCTTGGATTACAAAGGCCGCTGCTGCCTGCTGATCGCCGGCAAAACCACTACCGGCGAAACCTTCGACCAGTACGCCGTCGGCAACTATAACGTCGAGGGCAAGGCCGGAACGTTTAAAGACGCCGAGGAC
>DATCFR010000076.1:0-5169 GCA_036509405.1 Saccharimonadales bacterium (SeqCode) | reverse complement strand
TAATGCCAGCACCGAATATAATCGGCGTGGCCAGCAAGAACGAAAAGCGGGCAGCGTCTTCGTGGTTCAGGCCGCTGTACAGCCCACTGACCATGGTGATACCCGAGCGGCTGATGCCGGCGAAAAGCGCTCCGATCTGAGCAACCCCAATAATAGCTGCTCGGCCCAGCGTCAGTTTGGCACTGACATTCTGGGTGGTGGTCGTTTGTTTGTACGATTGCCGTCCCCTGGCCTGCTTGATGTGGTGATCGCCGAGCAGTAGGATGCAGCCGTTTATAAACAGGAAGATAATCGCCGATAGCGGTTTGGCGAACTGAGTGCGCAGCTCGTGCTCAAAGGCCAGGCCGATGACACCGGCTGGTGCGGTCGCGGCTAGCAGCAGCCAGGCCAGGCGGGCATCGGGCGAATCGATCCGGCGCTTGCCCAGCGAGCTGAAGAAGCCTTTGATAATCCGCGCCCATGTGTGCCGATAAAAAATCAGCAGCGCTGTGGCCGTCGCGACGTGCAGTACCACTACAAACGACAGGTAGAATGACTCGCTCTTACTCTGGTCGGCTAGGATGATGTGCCAGTTGAGCAGCCAGGGCACCAGCACCGAATGGCCCAGGCTGGAGACCGGAAACAGTTCGCTAACCCCCTGCAACAGCCCGATAATAATTGCCTGAAAATATGTGATCATGTTGGTCCCCCACTGCCTGGCTCATAGATTTGTAAATCTTCGGATTGCTCGCCCCAGGCTTCAAGCACCGGCTGCACAACGCGCCAACTGGCCAGCACTTCCTGACTAGTGGCGAATAGCGTGTGATCGCCACGCACGGCGTCGACCAGCACGCGTTCGTAGGCGTTGGGGTGGCCATGATTGTCAAAATCATTCTGATAGGAAAAATCCATGGTGGTGGTTTGGACGGTCTGGTCGTAGCCTGGTCGCTTGGTGATAAGTTCGAGCTCGATGCCCTCGTTGGGCTGTATCCGGAAACGCAGCCGGTTGCTGGGTGCCTCAGGCGCGTCGTGAAAGGTGACGCAAATCTCGGTTTTGCGCTCATCCAAGGCTTTGCCGGTCAATAGTGTGATCGGCACATTCTGCCAGCGTTCGTTTTTAATGAAAACTTGTATAGAGGCATAGGTTTCGGTGGTGGAGTCAGGGTTTTTGACTTCGTCTCGGTAGCCGCGATACTGGCCGCGCACCACGCGCTCCTTAATCTTGTCGGCCGGCACGGCCTCTATCTGTTCCAATAGCGCTTGTTTGCTGGCGTGAATCTGTTCGCTACTATCGCCAGCTGGCTGGTCCATGGCCACGATGCCCAAAATTTGCAGCAGATGGCTCTGAATGAAGTCGCGCAGAGCACCCAGCGGCTCGTAAAACACAGCTCGGCCTTCGATACCGATTTTTTCCTTAGCGCTAATCTCGATACTGGCGATATGCTGCTTGCTCCACACGGCCTCGAAAATGGGATTCTGAAACCGGAACGTCAAAATATTCTGGACAGTCTCTTTGGCCATGTAATGATCAATTCGGAACACCTGCTCTTCGCCGAAGACTTCGGCGATTTCTTTGACCAGGTCTTCGGCCGATGACAGGTCAAAGCCAAACGGCTTCTCGACCAGCAGCCGCGTAGCCGCCCGGCCGTGCTGGCAGCTGGCATTGAGCTCTTCTTCGCCCATCAGACGGATGACCGGCGAGTAGGCCGACGGCGGAATTGACAGATAGTACAGCCGGTTCATGCAGACCCCCTGCTCTTCTTCCAGGCTGTTCAATTTGCTCAGCAGGGCTTCGTAGTCCTCGGGTTTATCGAGATCCATCTGGAACATGGCGGTGCGCTCGCGCATGGCCTTAAGAGCCACGGGGTCGCACACTTTGTCGACTTCATTGACGCACAGCTCGACTTTTTCGAATAACTCCTCGGTCGAGGTGTTGCCGCGAGTAACGCCGATAATCTTGGTTTGTTCATGCAATAAGTCGTCTTTAATCAGATGATACAACGACGGCAGCAAGTAGCGCTGAGCCAGATCACCGGTAATGCCGAAAATAACAATCAAGGCCGGATCAAGCTGAGGTGCCCGGGTGGCGTCTTTAGGGGTGTTTGACATATCTACACTATAGCAAAGGTCCCATTCATATCATTAAGTAGGGTCCAGCGTAGTGCAGCCGGAACGGCGTAGGCCGTGCCGCGCAAAACGCACTACTTAATGATATGAATGGGAGCTATCTTAAGATGACTTGGCTGCGATTGGCGCCGACGCCGATTTTGGTGACCGGGATGTTCAGTTCGGTGGCGAACAGTTCCACGAAGGCCGCGGCGGCTGGTGGCAATTTGGCATAGTCACGAACATCGTTGAGAGGCTCGGTCCAGGTTTTGAGGCGTTGATAGTTAGGCTCGCAGGCAGCTAACGCTAAGGCGGAAGACGGCGCGGTCCGGCGCTGCTTGTCTCGGTAAGTGTAACTTGTCGCAACTGGTACCTCAGCACCGTAGCGCGGCACGTGATCCAGCTTAGAGATGGCCAATTCGTCGACACCGTTCACCAGGATGGCATTGCGCAGTTCGACGAGGTCTGGATAGCCGATACGTCGCGGGCGCTTGGTGGTTACGCCATACTCACTGTCCGTTTTGCCGAGCGGACCGCGCACCGTCTCGGCCAGCTTTTCATCAGTTATTTCGGTGACGAAAGGCCCACCGCCGACGTGCGATTTGACGGCCTTAGTGACGCCGGTAACCTTGCCAAGGTGCTTAGCCGATACGCCCAAGCCGTCGAGTAGTCCAGCCACAGTGGTTGAGGAAGAAGTGACTGCCGGATACATGCCGTGATTGATATCCAGCCAAAAGGCCTGGGCACCTTCAGCCAGCACTTGCTGACCATCTTGGAGGCGGTCATTGACAACCGTTACCGTATCGGCCAGATAGGGTTCAAGCGTCGCGGTTGCCGCTAACCAGGCGGCGGCTTTTTTCTTGAGGTCGGCTTTGGAAAGCTGTTTGCCGGCTGGCAGCAGATCGTTGACGCGGGCCAAGCCGTCACGAACGCGCTCGGCTAGCAGCTTCGGTTCATAAATTGATTCCAGGCGGACACCTTCGCGAAGGTATTTGTCGGCCGCCACGTAAGCAATGCCGGACTTGGTGCTGCCCTGTGCCTGACTGCCAGCTTCGCGCAGGCCGTCTAGCATAATATGATGCGGCAATACCAGATGCGCCGCGCCGCTGATAAGCAGATTCTTCTCAGATACTTCTAAACCGGCGTGGCGGACGGTTTCCATTTCTTCTATAAGAGCTGGCGGGTCCAGATACACGCCGTTGCCGATGACGTTGAGCTTGCCGGGATAGGCTACCCCTGATGGGATCTGATGCAGTGCCAGATGGCCCTGGCCGGCTTTGGGTATGATGGTATGACCGGCGTTGGCGCCCCCGTTAGCGCGGGCTATAACGTCGTACTGGCTGGCCATAAGATCGACAAATCGACCTTTGCCCTCGTCGCCCCTCTGCAAACCGACAATCACGTCTAAAGACATACCTGATAGAGCATACGCGCCAGAGGCGAAATAATCAAGCTTCTCTGTCTTCCAGGCAGCCAACAGCCATCCGCTCGCTCGTAAAACTACTCGCTCGCTATCGACGGAAACGATAATGGCTGCTGGCTGCCTGGAAGACAGAGAAAGTAGCTGAAGTTGCGTGTTTGCTAAGGCAATGCCTAAGAAGCATGAGTGTATTGCCCTAGATCCAATAGATTAAATCTGGTTTTGGCCTTCGAAGAGGGCTGAGACCGAGGTGCTGTGGGCGATGGCGTCGATGGTTTCGGCCAGCAGCTTGGCGACTGATAAGACGTCGACTTTTTTGGTGATGCCTTTGAGGTCGATGGGTACGGTGTTGGTGACGGCGACTTTCTTGAAAGCCGAATCTTCGATGCGCTGCAGGGCCGGTCCGGAAAAGATGCCGTGGGTGGCCAGGCCGTAGACGGCTTTGGCGCCGCGCTCTTCCAGCATGTCGGCGGCGGCGCAGAAGGTGCCAGCGGTGTCGATCATGTCGTCAACAATGACACAGGTGCGGCCTTCGACGTCACCGATTAATTGTTTGGCCTCGACGCTGTTGCGCTTGGCCGTGGAACGCTGCTTGTGAATAATGGCCATGTCGGTACCGAGCGAACTGCTGTAGCGCTCCGCCAGCTTCACCCGGCCGGCGTCCGGGGATACGAACACGCAGTCGCTCTGCAAAGTGTCTTTGACGTACTGCTTGAAAAGCGGCATGGCGATGAGATGGTCAAACGGGCCGTTGAAAAAGCCCTGGGTTTGGCCGGAGTGTAGATCGACGCTCATGATGCGGTCGGCCCCCGCTGTTGATAACATATCAATAATAAGACGGGCGCTAATTGGTTCGCGGCCGGCGGCTTTGCGGTCCTGGCGGGCATAGCTGAGCAGCGGACAGATGGCGGTAATGCTGCGGGCAGAGGCGCGTTTGGCGGCATCAATCATGAGTAGCTGTTCAAAGAGTGCCTCGTGCACCTTGACGCCGTGGGTTTGGATGATAAAAACGTCGTCGCCACGCAAAGATTCTTGGAAACGGACTCGGATTTCGCCGTTTTCGAAATTGTCGAGTTTGACACGCGTCAGCTTAATGCCCAAACCATCGGCGATTTCGGCCGCGAGGGCCGGATGGGCTCGCCCGCTTAATAATTGCATGCGTCGACTGTTCCCAACTCGATTCATACCCTCAGTGTAGCATGGCTTGCCGGTCCGAAATCAAGCTTTAGCGGCGGCTTGACTTTTATCACCACCGGTAGTAAACTTTTATGTAATAAAGTCATTTATTTTATAAAATAGATGAGTTTTGAGGATTTATAGCAATCGATTGAGGTAAATATGGCCCTAAAGAGCAAAAATCAGTATCTCAAAGTAGCTTCGCACGAAGGCCGCAAGGGTGAAGTTAAGAAAGTTGTGCTGCTTTACTCCGGTGGCCTCGACACCTCAACCATGGTCAAATGGATTCAGGAAGAATACAAGGCCGAAGTGGTGGCCCTCACCGTGGACATTGGCCAGCAGACCGATGATTTGGAAGAAATTCGCGCCAAAGCCTTGAAGCTCGGCGCTGTCAAAGCCGTGGTGATCGATGCCCGCGAAGAGTTTGCGCAGGAATACATCGCCCGCGGCATCAAAGCCAATGGCATGTACCAGGGCCGCTACTACCT
>DATCFR010000075.1:0-11336 GCA_036509405.1 Saccharimonadales bacterium (SeqCode) | reverse complement strand
TGGCTGTTAAGGTCATGTTGAGCGTATAGGTCGCGGCCGGCTGTTCCGCCGGTATGGTCTGCGACAGAGCGACGCCTGTTAAATAGCCGCGCCAGACATCGTCCGAGGCAAGCGAAGCGCTGAGCAAAGTGAGGCTGTTCAACGTAGTTTCGACAAAAGCTGAGCTTGAGCCTTTGGTGACATTGGTGACTACACAGCTGTTGCAGTCAGTCGTCAGTGTCGAAACACTCGGGTCTACGCTCAACTGGCCAATTTTTGTGTCAGTGTCGGCGCCATCGGTACAGCCAGCGGTGGTGGGATCGTTAAAGTCGTAGCTATTAGTGCCGCCGTCCGACCATACCGCCGTAGCGCCGCCAGTTGCTGCCATGGTGAGCGTCCAGCCATTGTTCGCGCCATTTGGGTTGATGACGTAGATGCGTTGGGTGCTGGAGCCAAAGGTGCCGGTTGAGGCATTGGCCCCTGATCCGCAGGCAAACAGAAACGGCTTGGCAGTCATGGCGACGGATGGGCTAGCTACGGACACGCGTGAGGCGTCAAGAATGTCAGTGCTCAGTACACCGGGATTAATCGTTTGGTTAAACGTTGGCGTACTGGCCGCGCTCGCAGTACCGGTGTTGCTTATAGCCATCATCAGGCACAAAGCTAACGATAGCAGTGGCCAGGCCCTTCCCAAATTATTCTTCCACTTCCAGTATGTAATGTTTGTCTCCGGTTTATAGCTAATGTAATCTGTATGCTAACCGTAAGCTTTTAATACACTAGTGTCAACGTGATCATGCGCACAAATACTTCCGTAGCGTCGGCATACTCGCGGTTTGATTTAATGTCCATATGGTAAACTGCCGCTGTAGTGCAAAAAACCACAAATGTCGGCCAGCCTTTCACCGTAGCCATTATCGGAGCAAGCGGCTTCGTGGGCCAAAACTTACTGCGTTATTTGCTAAAGGAGACCGATTACTTGATCCGGGCCGTTTGCCGAAGCCCGCATAACATCATCTTCGACCAGCAATATAGTGCCCGGGTTCAACTCGTAGCTGCCGATATCTTCGACTATGATGCCATAGAAAAAAGTCTTGAAGGCATCAATGCGGCTGTGTATCTCATCCACATGATGGCTGCCAAAGGCGATTACTACGACTTAGAAGCCAAGGCGGCCGAAACGTTTGGCAGAGCTACCCAACATGCCGGCTTGCCGCGGGCCGTATTTATGGGCGGACTAGGTGATGATGCCGATAGATTGTCGAGGCACTTACAAAGCCGCCATAACACCGGAAAAATCCTAAAAAATCATGTGCCGTTATTGATTGAATTTCGTGCCTCTATGATCGTGGGCGACGGCAGCATCGCCTACGATATTATGAAAAGCTTGGTCCATAATCTGCCCGTCCAGACGGTACCCGCGTGGGCAGTTACTCATACGCAACCCATAGCTCTGCAGGACGCGCTGCAATACCTTAGCAGCAGCCTGACCGTTCCTCTGCGACACTCTGTTATAGTCGAAATCGGCGGGCCCGAACAGCTGTCCTACAAAGATTTAATAGCCCGTTACGCAGCCTTTACCGGCAAAAAACCAATCTTGATCCTGGTGCCTATCGTGCCACTATGGCTGGGCGCTTGGTGGCTCAACCTGTTTACGCCGCGCCGCCACGCCAAGGTAGGCCGCCAGATGGCCGAAAGCCTCATGAACCCCATGGTAGTAACCAATAATCGAGCCAAAGAGCTATTTCCGGATATTAAGCCGGAGTCTATAGAAAAAGCGTTTAGTAAATAAAGGACAAGGCATGAGCACAGCAAACAAATTACGGAGCTTACGAAAGTTTAACCTTACTATGGCGGGGCTGCATGCTTTTCAAGCACTTGCGGTCTTTGTATTAAGTGACCCTCATCATGGCGTATCTAGCATCACCACAAGCTACTTAACACTTAGCCCACATGCACCGGTCACCAACCCCAAGCTAATTAATGCGACCCATAGCCTGTTTAACCTGAACCTGGCCTACCTAGTGGTGGCCTTTTTCCTGCTCAGTGCCATCGCCCATTTATTCGTAGCCACTATATATCGCAAACGATACGAAACAAACCTAAAGAGAGGTATCAATAAGGTGCGCTGGATCGAGTACGCGCTCAGCGCCAGCACCATGCTGGTGGGGATCGCATTGCTGTCCGGGCTATCGGATTTTGGCAGTTTGCTCATGGTATTTGGGCTGACAGCCATTATGAATCTGATGGGGCTAGCTATGGAGATGTATAATCAAGGGCGAGAAAAACCAAGTTGGCTGGCTTTCAATATTGGCGTGCTGGCCGGAATACTCCCGTGGATAGTAATCGCCTTGTTGTTTTGGGCCAACGGCCAGTATGGCTCCGGTCATCCACCCACCTTTGTCTACTTTATATTTGTCAGCATGTTCCTTTTTTTCAACTGTTTTGCCATTAATATGATTCTGCAGTACAAGCGAATAGGTAAGTGGGACGACTACTTATACGGCGAACGCATGTATATCATTTTAAGCCTCATAGCTAAGAGCCTACTCGCTTGGCAAGTCTTCGCAGGGACGCTTCGACCGTAAAATATAAAATGCTTGTGCTTGGAGGTTAGCGTAGCTATCGCAACCAGATCAACCGCAAATGGTATGATTGGTTCACCATGAAAAGAGTCGTTGTCGTTGGATGTCCTGGGTCTGGCAAATCAACGTTTTCTAAGAAGTTAGCAAATAAAACAGGCCTCCCAGTTGTCCATCTGGATTACTATTATCACCAAACCCAGCACAACTACTACATAAATACAGAGGCGTGGAATGCTAAGGTCGTAGAACTCATAGAGCCTGCTACATGGATAGTGGAAGGCAATTACGGTGCCACATTTCCAGAGCGATTTAGGGCAGCGGATACTATCATTTTTTTTGACATACCCAGGCGTATTTGCTTTTACAGAATATTCAAAAGATGGATGTATTATCGTGACCGAAAACGAGATGAGATGCCTGATGACTGGGCCGAGAAACTAGACCCCGAGTTCTTAAAATATGTCTGGCATTTTAGTAAACGCAGTAAGCCCAAAATACTGACCCAGGTGAACGCTCATAAAAATAAAAACGTGCTAATTTTCAACAAATCTAAAACAGCCGAAGACTACTTAGAAAGTATTGAGTAGGCATAGCTAAATTGGAAAACCACAGTCATCGCCAAACTAACCCACGTTAGCGATTATTAAGTCGAGCGGCAACTGCGAATTGCATAAAATAAGCTTCTAATGTCGGATCAACTTTATCTGTTGTCATTGATTCAGCGAATAACTCTCGGGCGTACAGTAGCTCTCTGAGCCCGACTTTATTTTCAGCTGCCCATATTTGAGCGGTTTCGTCTATTAAATCCAGACCACGATAAAAGGCAGCTTGAGATCTATTGAATTTTCCTTGACGTTTTGCATGTAGAGCTCGTCCAACCTCTGAGCCAATATTACCCATTTGATTAAACACATCCATTTCAGCCCACGCCGTAGTATCGAATACGTGATCAGTCATGAATTATCTCTTGGACCAGGGCGATTATCTGCTGTTTTTTATGTGGATCTAAAACATCTTTTGATGCGTTTCCTTGACTGGGTCGTATGTTGATCATTGAGTCGAATTCTATAAAATCATCTGTTCCATAGTCTTCGGGGTGCAGATTAATCCCCCACAGGTCACTCTGCTTTGAGCCATTTTCCATTAGGTAAGCTTCACCGTCTGCATGCATTCCCATGTCAACGATTAATATCTTTTTTGCTATGTCAACATCAGCTTTTACAAGGCTGCCATACATATTTTTCGCCATTTCTGATAGTTCTGAAATGCTGATGTCGCTTATTACCTTCATGTAGTCAGTATAACAAAAAACAGAGACAAATTACCTCTGTTTAAGCGTAAGCGATATTGGAGGGCCACCGTCAGCGTTATTGCAACCAAATTTATTCAAATCCCACAATAAAATTCAATGCCCTACTTTAAAGCTGTTCAAAAAGTATTGTGTGTTCGGAGATATTTCGTTAATTTGAAATGCTGTAGCGTTGTATATCAGGCTGCTAGTAGCTACCACTTCACCCGTTACAGTAGCTTTATTACCCTCCTTAGTTGTTCCTACAACTTGATAACTCTTTGCGGGATATCCGCTTACCGATATATTTTTAGTCGCCACGATACGTCCGTTTTGTACCGCTTGCATCTCAGACTCGATACTATTATCTAAGCTTGAACCCTTAATGTTAGCGGTATATACAACGCCGAACGCTGTAGTATCCTCACTCGTATAGACTCCGTTAATAGTATATGTCGTCCCATCTGAAGCGGTTTCATTTGTCGGCGCAAGAGACTGAGGTGAATTTGGAAACATGGCTTTATAATTACCGTCTTTGCTGCTATATGATACCCAGTCAAGATGCGTGCTTGTATTTAATATAGAGCCTGAGGTTGTGGACGGTTTGTGATTATTTTTATGAACTAGATATCCAGCCATGCCAATAATAAGTACCGCACACAAGGCCAAGATGGTTTCGATTAAACTAAAGCCTTTTTCATTTTTTATTGTTTTATCCACACTTTAAGCTTACGTCTTCAATCTTAAAATGACAACAATTAATTGGAGGGCCACGGTAGACGCTATTGCAACTATAATTCAATCTAGCGGTCTTGGGCGCGAGGTTTAACTTCTTTTACTGTTTGTCGCAGATAAACGCATGAATCGGTTGACTCAAGAGAGTTATTTTGGAGCTTATCCATAATGCTATCAGGCGATTGCTTCTCGTCGAATAAAACAATAGCAACCTCGTCCCCATCTTCAAGATAAGTAGTTTCTCCAAAGGCAGTGTACCTAGTTGATCCTACGGCAATGTATGCTTGGGTGGGGTTGTTTGCTTGTCTGAGAAGTTCGGAAATATCCTCTAGTGGGCCATGATCGTGTTGGTTGTTCATCTTAACAATCAGCCAGTCAATCAGTTCGCTATAAAAATATGAGTAAAAACGCACTTCACTTGCTTCACCATACTGTCGCCATTTGCCATTTCTCCGGTGCCAGCTACCCAAAATAAACCTGGTTAATATGCCATTGTCCGTAAATGAGTCTATTGGTAAAAACTCTGCGGAAATACCCTGGCTATTCTTGCCCCAGTTCTTTTTCTTGCTTATTTTAGGTTGATCAATTCGCAGACTGGCGTCATTAAAAACACCAAAACGCACTGGCTCTACATTAACAACCTGGTCGTTTCCATACGTTAAATCACATATCAAAACCAACTCTGGCTCTGCTTGTACGGGTACGCCTTTGGGGATCAATAGCATTGAACTCGACGAAGGATCAATACTTAGAAAACTGTTTACACTTGGCACATACCAAGGGAAGATTCCCTTTGGTGCCTTATGATGCTCAACTTTTACGTCCTTGAAGTCATTAGCTTCACCTGCTTGTTCAAGGTGTTCAGTGAAATTACCCGCAACGCCTAGACCGATAAAATCATTCATAAAGAGTCATTATATCAAAAATAAAATAGGGCTTTACCCGTTTAAGCATGAGCGATATTGGAGGGCCAGGAGGGACTCGAACCCTCGACACCCTGCTTAAGAGGCAGGTGCTCTAACCAGCTGAGCTACTGGCCCGAAAAGTGCCAGTGGCACTTTTCGTAGACACGAGCGAAGCGTCGCTCGGTGAAACTAAATATGTACCACGACTCACAAAACTTTAACAAACTACCTCTGTTTTGGCAAGAGATCACCCACTTGCTACAATAGTAATAATGAAATTATTAAACGGTTTGGATCTTGCCGGCTATATTAAAGAACGGCAAGCGGCGCAGGTCCGCGGCCTCAAACAGGCGCACGGCGTCAACCCCAAGCTCGCTATCGTGGTCGCCGGCGATAACCCGGTTATTAATGTGTATGTGCGCCTCAAACAGCGCTACGGCGATGACATTGGCGTCGCGGTGGATGTGCATCGCGTCGAACAAACGGAGGTAAAAGAATTACTTAACAAGTTAAGTAACGATGCGAGCATACACGCCATCATTGTCCAGCTGCCGCTGCAAAATCCCGAAGAAACCGACGAGATCGTTAAGCTGGTGCCTGCGGGCAAAGATGTTGACGGCCTCGGTATCAAGCCGGCCTTTGACCCGGCCACGCCGCTGGCCATCCTCTGGCTGCTATCCGGTTATAACATCGATCTGCCCGGCAAAGACGTAGTGCTGGTTGGCCAGGGCAAGTTGGTTGGCGCACCCCTTGAGCAGATGCTCCTGGCCTCCGGTGTCACGCCCCGCGTGATGGTCAAAGAAACTCCCGACGTACCAGGCGAGATCCGCAAAGCCGACGTTGTAATCAGCGCCACCGGCGTGCCCGGCCTCATTAAGCCCGACATGCTCAAGCAAGGTGCCGTGGTCGTCGACGCCGGCGTGGCCAGTGAAGGCGGTAAAACAGTCGGCGATGTTGCGCCGGAAGTCTACGAGCGCGATGACCTGACCATCACACCGGCCAAAGGCGGCGTTGGCCCCCTGACGGTCTGCGCTCTTTTCGAGAACGTTATCCGCGCTGCCCAGCGCGTGGCCGAATCTACCTAGCTATCAAGCTTGCTGCTCAACAGTGCGAAGATCTCCTTAGGCATGGCATGCTCGGACCACGCTCGAAAGTCGTAATCCTCCGGAAGATCGAATTCGTACTTATTGAGTTCCGGATAAGTCGCTTGCGCTAAACGCATTGCGGCCCGCGACTCTTTGACTTCACCAACGCAGTCCAGCGGTTTGTCGCCGGTAATACCCAGTAACTGCCGATAAGTTGCCTCAAGACCTGGGTCGAGCAGGAGATTCTTGCCATGCCACAATTGTTCCAATCGTTTCCGTTCCAAAAAGGGCGTGAAGATTAAAAATACAAACGCGCATTTTGGACATTCGCCGCACCAGAACATCTGGTGCTGATCATGAGTAAACGCCCGGTTGCAGGAACTGAAAACGTCTTGGTATTTGTCGAAACCAATCCTGCTGAACAGTTCGGCAATACGCAGCTCACTAAATGGCCGGAGCAACGAATAGTAGCGTAAGCTGTCACCAGATGAACGCTGTATACAGGCCTGAAAGTCTTGCTCATACTCCAATGATTTTGAGTACTGATGATTAATTGCTAGCTCCTGGTAATGTAGGGTTGGTTCGCTGGCCGAGCTCTCATTAGAAACGACCAAGTCGCGATAGCCGCTCAGCAAGCCAACGATATTGCCAACACACGCAAAGATCGCCGAAATTGGCACATGCCCGTTCAAGGCGCCCTGCTGATTAAGCGTGCCGAGCTGCTGGTCCCATTCACGGCCCACCCAATAGTGCATGAGGCCGACCCGTTCGACTAACGGTTCAAGTTGTGAACGATGATTGAGACTCCAGGTTGCGACGCGTGGCTGGTCACGCATGAGTTCGACGGAAAGCAGGGAATCCTTGCCCCCGCCTAGCCCTATTAATTGGCCGGCTTTTGAAGCAATCGGGATAGGCTCTAATGCAGAGCTGTTGACCGGGAAAGTTATGTGAGTACGCGGATCGAGCTGATTAACGTAGAAGAATTCGCCAAGCCCGCGCTGGTAAGTCTTGCCTAAAAAGACTGCCAGCGACTCGTCAATCTGGCCAGACTGAACGATGATTTCAGGAGCCAGGTAGGCTTTGTAGTATGATACGCCGGCTATAAAAAATAACAGTTGGATTGCCCGATCAAGGGCCGGCTCCTCGTAGTCGGTAAAATCAAATTCAAAACTATAAGTTTCACAAAACTCCAGAACATCGTCATAACCGTAATATAAGCGTAAAGTCTTTTGCTGGCGATCAAATTTGTAACGCTTAAAAACAAAGGTCTGATACGTATTCATAGCTGCCTTACTACCTCTTTGAATTGCTGGCCGCGATCCTCAAAGTTTTTAAACATATCGAAGCTGGCAAAGCCGGGTGATAGCACGATAGCGTCGCCCGGCTGGGCCAGCTCGCAGGCTGTGTCGACTATGGCCGACATGGTCTGAGCTTTCGGATTGAGCGTATAGTTTGCAAAGCCGGTTTTTTTAAGGCTGTCAGCCAGCCGTTCGGCGCTCTCGCCGATCAACAGTAATTTCCGGAACTCTTCCTGATGACTCACGCAATATGTAGCGAAGTGGTCAATATTTATCCCTCGCTCATAACCGCCTAAAATCATAACTTTTTTGCCGTTAATGCTTTCAATGGCGGCTATGGTAGCATGCACGCTAACAGCGAACGAGTCATTATAATAGCGTACGCCGTTTAGTTCGCGCACAAACTCTATGCGGTGTTCCAAGCCGCTGAAGCTGATTAGCACCGAGCGCAGGGCGTCCACGTCTTGGGTAATTTGCCAAACGGCGGTCACAGCAGCGCAGGCATTCTGCCAATTGTGACGGCCCAGCAGTTTCAGCTCATCGGTCCGGCAGATGGTTTGACCAGCAATCACAATGGCATCGTTTTCGACCAGCGCGCCGGGCGACGCATAGTAAGGCAGTTTACGCCCCCGGCCATGACTCGCGATCTGCTTGGAAGTGTCATTATCAGCGTAATAAATAGCAGTATCGCTTTCGGCTTGATGGCTGAAGAGCTGGGCTTTGGCTCTGGCGTACTCTTCCATGTGTTCGTGCCAATCCAAATGTTCCGGCACCACCATTAGACATACCGCGATAGAAGGCGAGTGCCGCAAATCGATCAGTTGGAAGTTGGCCAGCTCCAGCACCACCCAGTCATCAGCTTTAACATCGTCGCCCAGCAGCTCCAGCGGCGGCGTACCAATGTTGCCGCCCAAGTGTACCTTTTTGCCGGCCGCTTCGAGCATCTGGGCGATGAGCGTCGAGGTAGTACCTTTGCCCTTAGTGCCAGTCACTCCCACGATGTTCTTGGTCGGACAAACCCGGAAAAATTCATTGGTCACCGTCGTGACTTTCTCTAGTATCTCCGGGCCGTTGGCGGCTGCGATGTCCCGCGGATGAATGCTCGGGCTACGCACTAACAGATCAAATTGCGCCAAGCCGTCCAAATAGGCCGCGCCTAACTGGCCATGTGTGCCAGCCGGCAAGATCAATGCCTTATTCTGGTCACAAATAGTAATTTCGTGGTCTTTGCCCCAGTATGCGTAGGCCGCTTGGCCTTGAGCGCCATAACCGAGTATCGCTACTTTCATCAATCTAGTATACCGCGCCAGCTAAGCTGCGGCTTTTGGAGTGGGCGGCGGAACAGTCGGCAGCCAGATGGTAAAGGTGCTGCCTTTACCCTCGGTACTGTCCACTTTGATACCGCCGCCGTACTGCTCCACCACCAGCTTGGAAATGTACAAGCCAATGCCCGTGCCTTCGTAGTTATAAGTGAGCGTATCCGTTGCCCGGTGGAACTTGGTAAACAGATGCGGAACTTCGGTGGCAGCAATACCAATGCCGCTGTCTTTGATGGCTATCTCCAAGCGCTCCGCGCTCGTTGTGACGGTCAGCTCAATACTGCCGCCCTCAGGGGTAAATTTGTAGGCATTATCAAGCAAATTCCAGAGCGCGCTGCGGAAATGTGGTTTGCTCAAATTGACCCAAGCCGTAGTCGCCGTAGTTGCCGTAAAGTTGATTTTCTTTTGTTTGGTAAGGGTCGCGAACTCCTTGGCGGCGTCCTCTAGTACGGATTGCATAGCCAGCGGCGCCCGGGGCAAATTAGTTTGGTCGCCCTCGATCGTCGAGATAGTCAGTGCGTCCTCAGAGAATGTATTAAGCCGCGTCACGTTGGTCGAGATAAGCTCTAGTAACCTCTGTAATTCCGCGGGCGGCTTCATGTCCTCTAGCCGTTCCAGGTAGCCATCTATGATAGTCAGCGGTGTGCGCAGGTTGTGGGCCGTGATCATTAAGAATTCGCTCTTCAGCTTATCAACGGCCTGCAGCTTCGCAATATCTCCTTTGAGTGAGCTAGCCATGGTGTTAACGGCTGTTGCTAAATCGCCAATCTCGTCCTGGCGCCCCAGGTGTATCTGCTGGTCCAGATCACCGCGGCTAATCAAGAGGGCGGCCTGACTGACCTGCGCCACCGGCCGCAAAAACAGCCGGTTAATTAGCACGTACCACACCAGCAGTGACACCAGCAAAATAGCGGCGCTAAAGATAACAATAAAGGTCACGATGTCCCGGATGCTCTTATTAAGACTCTGATAAGAAATACCATAGACCACGGCATAGCGATGGATGCCAAAATTCTCTATATATGGCTGAACAACCCCCGTTAAATTACCATTTTTATCATACAGATAGGCGGTGCTGATGCTGGTAGCGGCCGTAGCGTTCACCGTGATCGGATGCGCAGAATCGCTTGTGAACACTTGCTTGCCAGAAGTGTCGATTATCTCCACCTGGTCAATATTGTGGTCCAAATCGGTGAAGCTGGCGATTTTCTGCTGAATCCGGATGGTGCCGGAGTCCTTATACGTTTCGAAAGCGGTGCCGATAGGCTGGGTGGCTAAGGTAGCGAATGATTTGGACTGATCAATCAGATTGGCGCGCAGGGTTTTGGTGTTCTCCCTGACGATTATCAGGGTAATAGCGGCGAATACCGCCAGCAGCAGGATTATGAGAAGCAGCAGGAAGCGGGCGCGCAGGCTCCAGCGTTTCATTACAAGTGTTTCTTGACCAACTCGGCTACTTGCCGCGGCGTCATATCGGATTTCAGAACCACGCCGCTCACGTTAAGAGCTCTGATCTCGTCTGGAATCTCCTGCTCGCCCATATTCGTCAAAATAATAACTTTGATATCCTTGCCCCAGTCGGTCGCCCGCAGGCGCTTCAGCATTTCGTCGCCGGTCATCTCGGGCATCATCAGATCAAGCAGAATAATGTCCGGCTGCATTTTTTCGGCCAGTTCCAGACCAAGTTTGCCGTTATCGGCCGTCTCAACGCTATAACCCTCGCCCTCAAATTTGAAGCGGTACATCTGTGAGATGGCTTGGTCGTCTTCGATAATGGCGATTTTGATCATATAGGCTGCCTAGCTGGCTTGCTCCGCCAGTACTTCGGGGATGATTTCGGCTACTTGCGACGGCGTGTAATTGGCTTTTACGATGTAGCGCTCGACTTTTAGCGAACTCAGTTGCGAGGTCATGGTGTCTTCGGTGATATTCGTCAAAATGATAACTTTGATATCCTTGCCCCAATCAGTCGCCCGCAGTTTCTTGAGCATTTCCTCGCCGTTCATTTTGGGCATCATCAGATCAAGCAGAATCAGATCAGGACGAAAATTTTTAACAAGGGCTAAACCCTCTTCGCCGTTGAGGGCGCATTGGACCTCGTAGCCGCCTTGCTGCAATTTGAAACGATACATCTCGGCAATC
>DATCFR010000074.1:0-2014 GCA_036509405.1 Saccharimonadales bacterium (SeqCode) | reverse complement strand
TGAGTGCGAATATTTATTAAAGATTATAAAAACCCTTTACAAACTGTTGTGAGGGCTGCTATAATTGAAAGTTGTTATATATGGCGTCCAACAAGGAAGTTATCGAGTTAACGGGAACAATTGTCGAAACCCTACCGGGTACGCAATTTCGCGTCGAACTCGAAAATGGCCATAAAATTATAGCTCACGTGGCCGGTAAGATGCGGAAACATTTTATCCGTATCGTCCCCGGTGACAGCGTTACGGTCGAGTTGACCCCTTACGATCTCACGAAGGGCAGAATCACCTATCGCAAAGGTTAATCAATATAAGCAGTGAGTCACCCTCCTGAAAGGATGATCCGCATGAAAGTGCGTGCCAGCGTCAAGAAAATCAGTCCCGATGACAAAATCGTCCGCCGTAAAGGCAGGCTTTATGTTATTAATAAGTTCAAACCTAAGCATAAGCAGAGGCAAGGTTAACCTATGGCAGCGCGAATCTCCGGTGTCACTATTCCGGCTGAGAAGCAAGTCTGGGTGGCTTTGACCTATGTTTTTGGCATCGGACCCAAGAGTTCCGGCGATATTTTAACCAAAGCCAAAGTTGAGCCGACCACTCGCGTCAAGAACTTAACCGATGGCGAAGTCGCCCGGATTCAAGACGTTATTAACGCCGATTTCATTGTTGAAGGTGAGCTGCAGCGCATCGTCAGTGGCAACATCAAGCGCCTCAAAGACATTAAGTCGTACCGGGGTTTACGCCATAACGCCGGCCTACCACTACGCGGCCAGCGCACCAAGACCAACGCCCGCACCCGCCGCGGCAAAAAAGTCACAGTCGGCGGCACGGCTAAGAAAGTAGCATCTAAGACGTAATCATTATGGCAGAAGATACCCCCACACCTCCTGAAGAAACTGAAACTACCGCCGCAACTGCGGTGGCTGAGCCTGCGGCTGACGCTGCTGCCAAGCCGGCGGCTCCCAAGCGCAAGAAAGCCAAGCGTAATGTGCCTGCCGGCCAGGTCCACGTTTTGGCTACCTTCAACAACACCATCGTTACTTTCACCGATAACAGCGGCAACGTGCTGACTACCTGCAGCGCTGGGGCCTGCGGTTTCCGCGGTTCCAAGAAGGGTACTGCCTACGCAGCCCAAGTCGCCGCTGAGCGCGCTGCCCAAGCCGCCAAGCAGCAATACGGCTTTTCCAAGGCGGATGTCTTCATTAAAGGCATTGGCTTGGGCCGAGATGCGGCCGTTCGCGTACTCAATGGCATGGACATCGGCGTTGAGAACATCAAAGATGTGACTGGCGTGCCGCATGGCGGCGTTCGCCCCCGCAAAGCGAGGAGAATCTAATGGCACGAGACCGCGGTTCGATCGTTAAAATGAGTCGCCGGGAAGGCTATGCCCTACACCCCAAGGCGCACAAGGCGCTGGTCAAGCGTACTTCCAAGCCCGGACAGGGGCCAAATGCTCGCGGCCCGCGTGGCGGCAAAGCCAGCCAGTACTCCCTACAGCTACGCGAAAAGCAGAAAGTTAAGCGCTTGTATGGCCTGCTAGAGCGCCAGTTCCGCATTCTTATGAAGGAGGCTACGCGGCAAAAGGGTCAGTCTGGCCAAATCTTGCTGCAGCTGCTGGAACAGCGAGCCGATAACACGGTGTACCGCGCCGGTTTCGCGCCTTCTAGGCGAGCCGCCCGCCAGCTGATGAGCCACGGCCACTTTATGCTAAATGATACTCGCGTTGACGTTCCATCTATCCGCCTCAAGCCAGGCGATGTCCTGACGGCTCGTCCGCGCAGTCTACAGACCGATTATTTTAAGCGGCTTGATGATGTCAGTCCGATACCGAGTGCAATTCCGGCTTGGCTGAAAGTTGATCGTAAGAAAGTTAGCCTGTCGGTGACCGCCGTGCCTGCCCGCGACGACGCCGAACCGGATATTAATGAACAGTTAATCGTTGAGTACTACTCACGCTAAAAAGGAGCAATACAGCATGTCAAACGTTATTCACACCCCCGGCCTCGTCAAAGTCGAC
>DATCFR010000073.1:0-2792 GCA_036509405.1 Saccharimonadales bacterium (SeqCode) | reverse complement strand
CCGGTTCCGCGAACACGTCTGGCGTTCGTTCTCGTTGTTGTCCTGCCATCCCACCCCCACTTCGTAATACTATACATTGTACAGTGCTCGGGCTGCTTATTCTAGCCGAAAATTCTATATGCCAGCTCAAATAGTAGATTTTTCAGCGCGTGAGGCCTATACTCCGAGGTGTAATTAAATAGGAGCGAGCTATGAGTCTCAGCGGTCTTGATGTAAATCTGTACGGGGTTCTGTTGGGCGGGGTGGCCAGCATGGTTATTGGCATGGTCTATTACGCTGACAATGTATATGGCAAGCAGTGGAAGAAGCTGGCCAAAATTGACGAGAAGCTTTTTCAAAAAGAAATGCCCATGGTCATGCCACTGGTGTTCGTTGGCGCATTGATTACGGCCTATATTGTTGCGTACGTTACGTCTCTATACCAGGCATTTTTCAGTGTGGCATGGCTACACGCCAGCCTGATTAGCGCGCTGATTATTTGGCTAGTGGTAGCGACCAATGTCTACATTCACAACTCGCTGGACCAGCGGTCGAGCCGGCTGACGGCCATTTCGCTCGGCAACCGCTTACTGTCGATTCTGGCTATGGGTCTGATCATCGGCTGGCTGCACCCGTAGCACCAGGTTAATTAAATGATCATTAAAACCGCGTCATAAGTTTTGACGCGGTTTTATGATGTCTGTCATCATGGCTCCCACTAATGTAAACGGGAGATATCCATGAAGCAACTAATCACCGGCAAAAAGTTGCCGCGTATCTTAAGCGTCATAGCCGTGCTGGGCGTGATAGCTGGTGTGGCGTTCGCGGCCCTGCAAAGCCAAAGCCTACTGACCGGCAATAGCATCGAGACCGCAACTGCCGATCTGCAAATCAGCACCGACGGCAACACCTATGCTGCTTTGCGCCCTGGTTTCGACTTCCACGGTCTTATCCCCAATGGTCCCGGCGTGCCGGCCGCTGGCTATCCAATCTATCTCAAGAATAGCGGGGGCACGGAGCTCGGTCTCAACATCTACCTGAACGGGCCGCCGAGCAATCCCAATAACGTTGATCTAAACTTGGTGGTCGTGAAATTTATGTGCGGCGCAGATGGCGATCAGGAATTTACGCTTCAGGAATTACTTGATGCGAAGGCCGATGGCGGCGTGCCCGTGACGGGTCACTGCGGTGCTGTGGATATCGGCACGAGTCGGGAGTACCGGCTGCAGATTGCTATGAACCTCGACTCGGTGAATGGACCCAGTGCCAGCCTGGGCAATATCGACTTCGCGTTCAGCGGCGTGGCGCAAGCCAACTAAGGCGTGCCTATACCCGGCCGCCCAGCAGTGTTAGACTGGAAGTGTGAGCCGAAGAAGCAAAACCCCCCAGTCCAACACCTACGCTTTCATCGATAGCCAGAATCTTAATCTCGGCACCCAGCGGATGGGCTGGAAACTCGATTGGCGCAAGTTCCGCCAGTTCCTGCGCGATAAATATGGCGTTACCCAAGCCTACACCTTCATCGGCTACATGAGCGAAAACGAGCAGCTATACGAATACATGCATGAGCTCGGCTATCTGGTGGTCCTGAAACCGACGCTGGACGTGACCGCGCCGCATGACTCGGCGCCGGCCAAGCCCGGCGATAAGAAATCCGATGAAAAAGACAAGCCGCTCGTCAAAGGCAATGTCGACGCCGAGCTGGTGCTCTACGCCATGAAGGAGCTGCCAAATTACGATAGCGCCATCATTGTCAGCGGCGACGGCGACTTTTTCAGCCTCGCTGAATATCTGGAAGAGCAGGGCAAACTGGCCAACATTTTGACCCCGAACTGGCAGTATTCCAGCTTGCTCAAAGTGTTTGACGAAAAAATTGTCCGCCTCGACCAGCTGCGCCGCCAGCTGGCCTATCACGACCGCAAAAAGAAGTAGATGTTAAACCCGCATTTCGTAATCCTCGGCGTCGTTATAAGTTTTGCCGGTAATCTTTTCTACCTGCGAGACACGCTGCAAGGTAAAAATCAGCCTAATCGAATCAGCTGGTTCATGTGGACGCTGGCACCGCTGATCGCCTTTGCCGCCGAACTGCAACAGGGTGTCGGTCTTCAGGCACTCATAACTTTTATGGCTGGCTTCAATCCGTTGCTCATAGTCATAGCTTCCTTCGTGAATAAAAGAGCTGTCTGGAAACTAACTGCCTTTGATTTTGCCTGCGGCATTCTATCACTGCTTGGGCTGGTCCTTTGGCTACTAAGCGGCCACGGGGATATAGCAATTGCGCTTAGCATTCTTGCCGATGCGTTTGCAGCCTTGCCCACGATTGCCAAATCGTACACGCACCCTCAATCAGAAAGCTGGTTGAACTTTTTTGCGGCCGCTATTGGCGCCGCTATCACTTTACTCACGATCCGAACATGGGATTTCGCAAACTACGCCTTTCCGCTGTACATACTGGGAATATGTATTATTTTTACGTTACTTATTCGTTTCGAATTGGGCGTGCGCCTGCGCCGACTTTTTGCGGCTGCCTGAACGGCGTATACTAAAAAGAACCAAGGGAGGCTCGGATGGCGGACAAAGACTGGGATTTTTCAGACCTTAAAGCGATTGTTTTTAACGGCACGCTCACCAAGTCACCGGAGCCCAGCCACACTGAACGCCTCATTGATATCAGTCTTGGCATCATGCAGAAGCACGGTGTCAAAACCGAAGTCCTCCGCACCATTGATCATCCAGATATTGCCACCGGTGTGTACCCGGATATGCGCGAGCACGGCTGGGACGAAGACGAGTGGCCGGCTCTAATGAAGCGC
>DATCFR010000072.1:0-2121 GCA_036509405.1 Saccharimonadales bacterium (SeqCode) | reverse complement strand
GCCGCGCTGCGCCTGATTCCCAACGAAATTCTGACCATCGAACAACTCGGTCTGCCGCCAATCGTCAACAAGTTTGCTGACTATCCGCGCGGTCTGGTGCTGGTGACCGGCCCGACCGGTTCCGGTAAGTCAACTACGCTGGCCTCTCTGGTGCGTAAAATCAACGAAGAAAAAGCTGTTCACATCATTACTATCGAAGATCCAATTGAGTACGCTCACAAATCAATTAAATCGGTTATTGTGCAGCGCGAAGTTCACTATGACACCTATTCGTTTAGCGCGGCGTTGCGCAGCGCCTTACGCGAAGACCCGGACGTGGTGCTGATCGGTGAGATGCGCGACCTGGAGACCATTGCCAGCGCCATTACTATCGCCGAAACCGGTCACTTAGTGTTCGCGACGCTGCACACCAACAGCGCGGCCCAGTCAATCGACCGTATGATCGACGTCTTTCCGCCGCACCAGCAGCCGCAAATTCGTGCCCAGCTATCCAATATTTTAATGTCCATTACCTCGCAGCGGCTGATTCCGGCCATCGGCGGCGGCCGCGTCGCCTCGGCCGAAATTCTGGTTGCCACACCGGCGGTGCGCAACATTATCCGTGAGGGCAAGAGCCATCAGCTGGAAGCCGTTATTCAGACTGGCGCCGAATTCGGCATGCAATCCATGGACAAAACGCTGGTGAGCCTGATCCACGCTGGTACCATTACCTACGACGAGGCCCGCAATTTCGCGGTTGATATCGATGAGCTTGATAGGTTGATGAGGGGCTAAACTGTGCTGACTTTTAATTACGAAGCCAAAAATGCCAAAACTGGTGAAAAAGTCAAAGCCCAAGTTCAGGCCGACAACGAACAGGCTGCTGCCAAGCTGATCCGCGAACAGGGGCTGACGCCGCTTAATATTAAGCCCGAGCGCAGCGGCAGCTTCGGTCCTTTCCACCGTCGTATCAAAACCAAAGACAAGGTGCTGTTTAGCCGCCAGCTGTCGACACTTATCAATGCCGGCTTGCCGCTGGTACAGAGCCTGCGCAGTGTGGCCGAGCAAACCACTACCAAGCCACTGAAAATGGTTATCAACCAGGTTATCAGCGATGTAGAGGCGGGCAGCTCTTTCAGCGAAGCTTTAAGCAAGCATCCCTTAGTGTTCAACCGCGTATACATCAGCCTGGTAGCAGCCAGCGAGACATCCGGCACCTTGGACAAGGGCTTAGAGCGCTTGGCGGACCAGCAAGAGAAGGACGCCGACATCGTCAGCAAAGTCCGCGGCGCCATGATTTACCCGGCTATCGTGCTATTGGTCATGCTTGCGGTGGTTACGTTCATGATCGTCAAGGTGCTGCCGCAGGTGCAAAGTATTTATGCCGGTCTCCCAGGGGTGAAATTGCCGCTGGTGACTCGGGTACTGTTGGCGGTTTCCCATTTTGTGACACATTTCTGGTGGGTGGTGATTATTTTAGTGGGCCTGACCATTTTCCTGGGTACGCGCTGGGCCCGAACGCTGGGCGGCCGCTCCATAATCGACAAAATTAAGATGAAAGCCTGGCCAGTCGGGCCGCTGTTCATGAAGATGTACATGGCTCGTTTTGCTCGCACTGGCACAACCCTGGTGGCCAGCGGCGTGCCGATTATTCAGGTTTTGGAAATCACCGGCGATGCCGTCGATAACGTCCACATTTCCGCTTCCTTGCACAAGGCTATCGAAAAGATTAAGGGCGGCAAAGCCCTGTCCGATTCCATTAAAAACGATCCAAGCTTCTTGCCGCTGGTGCCGAACATGTTGCATATCGGCGAGCAGTCCGGTGCCATGGAAACCATGCTGGCCAAGGTTGCCGATTACTACGAAAAGGAAGTCGACAACGAGATTAAGGCCATCAGTACGATTATCGAACCAGTCATGATGGTCATTATGGGCATTGTGGCGCTCACCATTGTGGCGGCCGTGCTACTGCCAATTTACGGTCTGGTGAATCAATCGGGCTTCACCAGTAATATCTAAGATGAAAAACGCGGGTTACACCATCGTCGAGCTGCTGTTCGTGCTAGCCATCGCCGGCGTCATTCTGCTGCTGGTCTTTGAAGCCATTCCGGCACTGGAGCGCAGCTCGCGCAACAATCAGCG
>DATCFR010000071.1:0-3512 GCA_036509405.1 Saccharimonadales bacterium (SeqCode) | reverse complement strand
GAACGGGAGTCCGGTCAAGCAGCGAGAGATGCAAGAGCTAGGCGTGCGAGTTATCAACTGGGGCCAGAACTTCGATGAGACGCCGTTCGCGGCGCATCTGTACGCCCGCAGTCAGGGCGCGCGTTTTGTTCACCCTTATGCCTCGATGGCTGATGTGGCCGCCACCGGTATCCTTGGTCTAGAAATAGCCAGGCGTTACCCAGAAACAACCGATGTAGTAACGCAGGTTGGCGGCAGCAGTCTGCATAGCGGTGTCAGCTCCGTAGTGAGCAAGTTACTTCCTGGCACGCGTTTTACGCTAGGACAAACGGCCGGCTGCAGCCCATATGTCGACACGCTGCTGAGCGGGGAAGTGCAGACAGCCACGGATATACGCAGAGGCGGCCGAAGCTATTTTAGTAAATTAGGCGGTGTAGGCGTCGGTAAGATCCATCCGTTCACATTAGGTATTGGCAGTCAGCACGTAGATGCCGCACATAGAGTGTATCCGGACCACGTCTACGCTACCATGCACGACTACCGTGAAGAACACGGCGTGCTGCCTGAATTTGCGGCTGCTGTAGGATTAGAGACAGCAAGGGAGTTGGCTCGTACATCTGGAGTTAGAGGAGCTCGAATCATAGCTATATTGACGGGCAATCGGGCCGAAGATTATCCCCCTTCTTACCTGGAGAGTCTATCCGACCGCCGTCGAGAGGAAGAACATTACCATGGCCGCGGCTCTTCCATCCATGCTTTTTCTTGACTATAAGGGGTAATTTGCTACAATATAGACAAGTTGCCAGAGACAGCGACGGGCAAAAGCCTTGATAATGTCGCCTAGGTACAAACAATCTATTCAGGTAGTTTGAACGTCTTTGAGTTAAACCGAAGACGTTTTTGTTTGGCAACGAAGCTGGCCCTAATGGTCGATAGGCCGCTCGAATAGCAAGTAATTTGGAGAAATTACATGGCTCTTACAAAACCCCAAAAACAAGATGTTATCCAAGAAGTCGCCGAGCTACTCGGTACTTCTAAGTTAACCGTGGTTGCCAAATACGAAGGCACCGGCGTCAAGGCCTTACAAGGTTTGCGCCGCGATGCCCGCACTAGCGGCACCAAAGTTAAAGTCGTCAAGAACCGCCTGGTTATCCAGGCGCTCAAAGGCACTCAGACATTCAAAGACATCGACACCAGCGCCCTACAAGGCATGCTGCTCTA
Source organism: Saccharimonadales bacterium (SeqCode) (assembly GCA_036509405.1). Classification (GTDB taxonomy): domain Bacteria; phylum Patescibacteriota; class Saccharimonadia; order Saccharimonadales; family UBA4665; genus DATCFR01. The sequence continues at coordinate 2,312 of DATCFR010000071.1, read as the reverse complement.
CGCTTTTAACAGCGAAGACGAGGTCGCGCCAGCTCAGAATCTGCAGGCTTTTGCCAAGCAGAACCCGACGCTAGAATTTGTTGGCGCTATCACTCCCGAAGGGGAGTTTATGGCTGCCGCAGATGTTAAGGCTTTGGCTGACTTGCCAAGCAAGGAGCAATTGCGCGCCATGCTGGTCGGCACCATCGCCGCACCGCTCAGTGGATTCGTGAATGTAGTCTCGGGCAATGTCCGAGGCGTGCTCAATGTACTAAATGCCCGCGCCGACGCGCTCGGACAATAATTTTTAAGGAGAAATACCATGGCAGACGAAGTTAAAGAAGAGAATACACCGGTGGAAGCCGCTGCAGAAGCTCCGGCCGAACAGCCGGCTGAAGCACCTGTAAAAGAAGAGAAAGCCGAAGCGCCAGCTAAGGCCGAAAAAGCCGAGAAGCCTGCTAAAGCTGAAAAGGTGGAAGTACCAAAAGAATTTGAAAAACTTGTTGGCGAGCTCGACAAACTGTCCGCTCTGGAAATCAGCAAGTTTGTGAAATTCCTCGAAGAGTACTGGGGCGTGAGCGCTGCCGCACCGGCCGTAGCCGTGGCCGCAGCTCCTGGTGGCGGCGATGCCGCTCCAGCCGCTGAAGCAAAAAGCGAATACGACGTCATCCTGAAGGATGCCGGCGCCCAGAAGGTAGCCGTCATCAAGGCCGTGAAAGACATCACCGGCCTCGGTTTAGGCGAAGCCAAAGCCATCGTTGACGGCGCTCCCAAGCCCGTCCTCGAAAAAGCCAAGACCGAAGACGCCGAAGCCGCCAAGAAAACCTTGGAAGCCGCTGGCGCCACTGTCGAACTAGCGTAACGTTTAGATAAAGTCAGGATATCAGCGTGGTCGCGGAGAACAACCCTGAAATTAGCGTAGTTGCTGATGAGAGGGTTCGAGTTGACCACGCAGGGCATAAAATTTGGCAAGATGAATTGTTGGTTAGGGGTGTTACCCCTACCCAGTTCGATCTTTTCGCGACGCTTGCCAAGCCTCCAAATCATGTCCGCGACTGGCCCATTTTGGCCCAAACTGTTCTGGGCTATGGGGATAGTACGCACGCTCGGGCTATTTTACGCAATCATGCTAAGCAACTACGTCGGTGCTTCGTCCCTGAAATAGGGGATCCGCGACGAGGTGTCATGCGGGCCATGCCAGGAGTCGGCTATTACCTCGTCAGCTCCTTGGCAGGCATCGTGGAGGTTAATCCTCAAGATACAAATGTGCATATTGCAGGAGATGGCAGGGTTGCAGTCCATGAGGATAAAGGACTGACAACGTTAGACGGCAAAATACTGAACCTTACCCCCCTCGAGCAAAAAATCGTCAACCTGCTATCCGGGCAGCTGGATGTTCCAGCCTCGAAAGGGAAAATTGCCGAGGTGGTTTTAGGAGTGGACACCCGATCAAACAGAGCGCTGCTACGCACGCATTTTTTCCACTTGCGTCAAAAATTCGGTCCTGGCTTAAACGACCATCAGCGCGGCCTCATCAGGGTATACTCGGAGAGCTTGAGCTATAAGGGCTACTACATGGTGGGATCACTGGAGGATGAAGCTAGTTTATCCACAGGTGGGTAACTTTTTTGACTTGAACGAGGCTCCATGGTATTTTGGAGAGGAAAGTGTACCAATAAACACTTACGAGAGAGACAGACAGTATGCCAGACGTACCCGACAAACAAGTGAAGCGCCTTCGGGCTCTTATACAGGAAGCCGAAACAAACCTGGCCGCCGCCAACGAACTGCTAGTGAGCCTAGTAGGCGATGATGACCGCGTCGCCCCAATCGCCCGCGAAGAAACCCTAGGCAAGGTTATTGAAGGTGTCTTTGACGGCCAGAACATGGTCGGCTCGGACGGCAAAACCTATCCCGTACCCGCAAATTACGCCAGCAAATCCAAGCTAGTGCAGGGCGACATTCTTAAATTGACTATCGCCGAAGACGGCGCATTCCTCTATAAGCAGATCGGTCCCATCCCACGCAAGCAAGTAGTTGGCACCCTCATACTAGAGAATGGCCACTACTTTGTGGACGTGAACGGCAAGAAATTGCGCGTGCTGCTCGCCAGTGTGACCTACTTTAAGGCCAAGCCCGGCGACCAAGTCAGCGTCAACGTGCCCGAAGATGACGCCAATGCCGAGTGGGCAGCCCTCGAAGCGGCGCTCTAAACCCCCGTTTGACTATTCAACAACGGCACGAGAATGTGATTTGGGGCTATAATAGGTAGTCTATGGGGAGAGCGTTATATCGGACACACCGGCCACGGCAGCTATCTGAGGTAGTCGGCC
>DATCFR010000070.1:0-11067 GCA_036509405.1 Saccharimonadales bacterium (SeqCode) | reverse complement strand
TGCTTTTTAGTGGGCCGGACCTGGGTAGGTGTGGCTGTTTGCTTTTCGTTCATGCTTAGTAATTATACTACGGGGGGCTCTGGTGCAGTCAAATAGGACCCTGTGCGATCGTTAAATACTCGAGGATATTGCCAGCCATGTCTTGCGCCCTATGCCTATCCTCTAAATGATATGTACCACTTCCTACCTGTTCTTTTAGAGTTTCTGCGACGTGTCCGAGTACCCGATGCGTGAAGGTCGCTTCTTGAGGAAAGCTACTCGGATCAGTATCGTAATAAAGCTTCCTATGAAATATGCTTAGTGATAAAAGTCCGTTGAACTTGACTGAATTAAGCCTGCGAAAATTTTCCGCACTCAGAAAAGGTGACGCTTCGCCAAAAGCCACTCTTTCTGCTTCATTATCAAAGCGTACGACTGCGCGATTCGTGATCGGGTTTAGGCCCGGACTAACATCCATATTTGTTAATTATACGTTTTATTATTTAAGATGCAATGATTTGGTCTTCTCCGGGAACACCCAGTACTTGTACCAGAACCAGCTCCAGACCGTAAAGAAGCCGGCCGAGATGAAAAAGCCGATGTAGGGCGTGATGCCGATGCTCTTCAGGCCCCAGATGATCAGGTAATCGAGCACGAAGCCGATTGACTCGATGAAGATGTAGCGGCCGGCGTGCTGCATTTCGCTCAAGTGGTGCTGGCCGCTAAAGGCCCAGAGGCGCTGGACCAGGTAATTCAGCGTCCAGCCAATGGCATCGGCCAGGATTTTGGCGGGCAGCCAGCTCCAGTGCAACAGCGAATAACAGATAGCAAACACGGCGTAGCCGACCCAGAAATACAGGCCGCCACCGACCATATATTTAAGAAATTGGTTGAAGTTTTTAGGTTTTCTCACTGTCGCCCGCTTGCGGTTTCGTGACCATGGCGATGCCAGCCAGGCCCCACCAGACGTATGCCAGGGTGTCGTCGGTCCAGGCGTGAGACAACAGGTTAATAAATGTCAGCCCGATCAGACTGGCGAAGAGACTAAGAGCCAGCGGATCTTTGTGGCGAACCAACAACAGGTAACCGACACCGGCATTGATGAGAATAAACATCGCCAGGCCCAGCCAGCCCACCTCTTGGCCAATCTGGATGAAGTAGTTTTCGGCGATGCGGGGCGCATGACGCGTGTTGTAGTAGCTGGCCGGGCCGGCGGTGCCGGGACCATCGCCCATGGCGTGATGGCTGAGATCATGCAAACCAGCCCTGAGGCTGGCCAGGTGCCCCTGATCTGAGGTGGCCGGCACGGCGGAGTGGGTTTGGGTATGCAGCACGAAATTCTCGAATTTTGTGTCGTGGCGGAAGCCAATCGTCAGCCCGATGGCCACAATCAGCAGACAGCCGCCCATCGCCAGCGCCAACCGCTGGGTTTTGCGGGACAGGCCGCTCAGGAACAAAATCACGATAATGCTCAATCCAGCGCCGACCCAAGCGCTGCGCGAAAAGGTGAAAAACAGGACAACCAGGGCCGCTACCAGAAAAACCGCCTGGCGCCAATCGCGACCTTTGCGTATCAGCAGCGTCACCAGCAAGCTGACGGGGATTACCAGATAGGCGCCGAGCGGATTGGCACCGCGCAAGGTCGAGGCCACGCGCACATAGTGATCATTGTGGTTGATGGTTTCAATCGCTGGAATGGTGGCCGGGCCGTAACCGAAGTGGCGCAGAAAATCATGTGGCAAGACGAATGCCTGCAGCAGACCAAAAATCACAACCACCAGGGCCGGCCAATAGATCAGCCACTGCCAGCTGTTGCGCAGCTTGGCAAAGCGCAGCGCCACGGCCCAAGTAACCAGGAAAAACGCCAGAAAACGCAGGTTGACAATCAGCCCGTAACCCAGGGCTTTGGCCGAGACATCATGCTGGTTGAGCGCCAGCAGACCCCAGATCGCGGTCAGCAGCATATAGGCCAGGATTAGCCAGACCAGCCGGCGCGTCAGGGTGTGGCTGCGAATTTTATGATCGGTCGCGATCAGACAAATGACGCCGATCACGCTGATCACCAGCAGCACCTCCTTCCAGAGGCGTAAAGCCGTGTAGTGGCCGACGAGACTGGATAACCAGACCGTCAGGAATGCGTGGAAAGGCATAAGCAGCAAGATCGCCGTAGCGAAGCCGCTTACCCACGACAGAATCGTATACTTCAGCGCGGATACTCTCATAATGCTACAATTTAGTATATCCCACCCATGAAGAATAACGCTTCGCTCATCTATAACTTATGCCTAATTGTCGGCGATGGACTGGCCATTACCGTGGCTTTTACGATTGCCTATGTACTGCGCGTCAGCCTGAACCACCAGCCCCTGAGCGCTAACGTGCACGCCCACACCTACATAACCGTACTGGTCAGCCTGCTGCCGTTCTGGATTTTGATCTTTGGTCTGCTCGGCCTCTACAACCTCCGCATCTATGAAAAACGTTTCGCCGAATTCGGCCGCTTGCTGGTTGGCTCATTTATCGGCATTTTGTTTGTGATTAGCTACAGCTACCTCACCAACACTGTGATTTTTCCGGCTCGGCTGGTGACGCTGTACGGCTTCGGATTGGCATTTTTCTTTGTGCTGCTGTTTCGCACCGTGGCCCGTGGCCTGCGGCGTGAACTGTTCAGCTACTCTATTGGCATTAATAACGTGCTGCTGGTCGGCGATACCAAAACCACCCATCGCTTGCTGGACGCGCTGGCCAAAACCAGCGTGACCGGTTACCGCGTGCTCGGCGTGGTGGGCGGCGCCAAGCATCCGCTGCGCGCCGACATGCCCTATCACCAGTACAAGAGCTTTGCTCAGGCCGTCGGCCACCTGCGCAGCAAACAGCTGCACACCATTATTCAGACTGAGCTGTACGCCGACATGAGCGCCAACGACGAGATTTTGACCTACGCCCAGGAGAATCACGCAGCTTACCGCTTTGTGCCCGGCAACAGTGAGCTATTTGTCGGTAAGATCGAGGTTGATCTGTTCCACTCGGTACCGATTATCGCCGTGCACCAGACGGCCTTGATTGGCTGGGGCCGGGTCGTCAAACGTCTGACTGATCTCCTCATTGGCGGCGTGCTGCTGATTGTAGCGATTCCCTTTATGCTGGTAATCGCCGTTATCATCAAGTTCACGGACGGTGGCCCAATCTTTTTCCGCCAGGAGCGTTTGAGTCGCTTCAATAGCCGCGTCCGCGTTTTCAAGTTTCGCTCACACAATCTCAAATACAGCGGTCTGAGCCCCGAAGAAGCCTTCCACAAAATGAACCGCCCCGACCTCTTGGAAGAGTACCGCCAAAACGGCGACCATGTAGTGCGGGACCCACGCGTGACGCCAATCGGGCGTTTTATTCGCCAGGCCAGCTTAGATGAACTGCCGCAACTGTTCAACGTTGTGCGCGGCGATATCAGCCTGGTTGGACCACGAGCACTAGTTCCCTTTGAGCTTGATAAATATGCGCAGAAAAACCTGATCTTAAGCGTCAAGTCCGGCATGACCGGTCTGGCTCAGATTTCCGGGGTGCGCGACCTCAGCTTCGCTGAGCGCCGCCAGCTTGATCTGTATTACGTGCAAAACTGGAGCTTTTGGAACGACTTGGTCATTCTGGCCAAAACCTTTTGGGTGGTGCTGTTTCACAAGGGTACGCGGGCGTGAGCGAGCCCGTTAGCAGCCGCCAGCCAAAGGTCGCCATCGTCTGCGACTGGCTGACCAGCATCGGTGGCGCCGAGCGCGTTGTCTGGGAACTGCACCGTCTGTATCCGGACGCGCCGATTTACACCTCGCAGTACGATCCCGGCACCTTGGACTGGTTCAAAGATGCCGATGTGCGAACTACTTGGTTGCAAAGACTGCCTAAAAGCCTCAAGAAATTTTTGCCGCTGCTCAGGGCCTGGACATTCAGCCGTCTGGACCTAAGCGAATACGATCTGGTGCTGTCTTCCAGCGGCGCCGAGGCCAAGGGCGTCAAGACCGGGCCGCACACCACGCACATCTGTTATTGCCACTCGCCAACTCATTACTACTGGATTCGCCACGACGAATATCTGCGCCGTCCCGGCTTTCCGCTCGGCTTCAACTGGCTAGCCCGTTTTGGCCTGAAGCTGCTCGTCGGACCGCTGCAGCGCTGGGACCGGCACGCTGCGCGCCAGCCAGATTACATGATTGCCAACTCGACCCACACCCAAGCCATGATCAAACGCTATTACCGCCGTGATTCAGTCGTGATCGCACCGCCGGTCGAAACTGATCGTTTCAAAGCCAGTGGCAAGGCACCACTGCGACACGGTTTTGTGACGGCTGGTCGTCAAACTCCCTACAAGCGCTTTGACCTAGCCGTAGAGGCTTGCAACGAGCTCAAAATACCGCTGTTAGTGATCGGCGACGGCCCAGAACATCGGCGCCTCGAAAAGCTCGGCGGACGCGGCACCACCTTCTTGACCAATGTGAACGATAGCGAGATTGTGGCCCATTTCGAGTCGGCGCTGGGGTTCATTCTGCCCAACATGGACGACTTCGGCATCGTGGCCGTGGAAGCAATGGCTGCCGGCACGCCCGTTATCGCTTATAATAAGGGGGGTGCCCTGGATTACGTGATACCGGGCAAGACCGGTTTGTTCTTCGAGCGGCAGACCGTCAAGAGCCTAACCGGTGTCTTGGAGACGGCGGCCAGCAAGTCGTTCGACCACCAGGCAATCGCCGAGCACGCTGCCCAGTTTTCGGTAGCAGCGTTCGTCAAAAATATTCAGGCCTACATCGCAACTTGTTTAAAGGAAAGGGCATAAAATGTGCGGAATCGTCGGTTACATCGGTAAAAAGCCCGGCGTGGACATTGTTCTGAGCGGCTTAGAGGCGCTGGAATACCGCGGCTACGACTCAGCCGGCATTGCGGCTATTACCGATGGCCACAACACCGTCGTCAAGCAGGCCGGACGGGTCAACGGCCTGGTACGGGCCGTCCAGGACGAAAATCTCACCGGCCATCTGGTGATCGGCCACACCCGCTGGGCCACTCACGGCTCGCCAACCATCGTTAACGCCCACCCGCAGACCAACAATGCCGGCACCATCTCCGTGGTACACAACGGCATCATCGAAAACTTCAACGAAATCCGCGATCGCCTGAAGGCCGCCGGCTATCACTTTGTCTCCCAGACCGACACCGAGGTCATCCCCAACCTCATCGATTATTATTCCAAACAGCTGCCCTCTTTCGAGGATGCCTTCAAGGCGGCGCTCAACGACGTGCGCGGCGCCTACTCCATCGTGGCCGCCTCCACCAGCGAACCCGAGACGCTGTACGCCGCCCGGTTGTCCAGCCCGCTGGTGATTGGCGTCGGCGAGGGCGAGAATTTCCTGGCCTCCGACCCGGCGGCCATCATGGCCCACACCAAAAAAGTCATTTATCTCGAAGATTACGACATCGCCGTTATCACGCAAGACAAGGTGCGTGTCGAAAACCTCAAGCACGCCAAGCTGGCTGAGCCCAAGGTCGAACTGCTGGATTACGAAAATGAGCAGGCCCTGCTGGGCGATTTTCCGCACTTCATGCTCAAAGAAATCTTTGAGGCGCCAGCTACCATTCGCTCGGCCACGCTCGGCCGGGCTGTGCCGGATCGCAATGTCGTTAAATTGGGCGGCCTAGAGAACGTGCTTGGCCAACTGAAGTACATCGACCGCATCGTTATCGTGGCCATGGGCACGTCGTATTACGCCGGGCTGGTGGGCGAATATCTCATTGAGGAGCTGGCTGGCATTCCGGTAGAAGTGCAGCTAGCTAGCGAGTTCAATTATCGCAAGGAGCCGTTTTCGCGCAGCACCGCGCTATTAGTCATTTCGCAATCCGGCGAAACGGCCGACACCATCGCGGCGCTCAAAAAAGTCGAGGATTTCGGCGTGCTGCGGCTGGGCATCGTCAATGCTGTGGGTAGCACCATCGCCCGTATGACCGACGCCGGCGTCTACTGCCACGCCGGCCCGGAAAAGGCCGTGGCTAGCACTAAGGCCTTCATCGCTCAAATCACCGTGCTGACACTGATTGCCCTGCACCTCAGTAATGGCAGCACCAAGCGCTACAAACCGCTGCTCGAAGAACTCCAAGACCTGCCAGCCAAAGCCCAAGCCGTGCTCGATAACGCCGAGAACATCAAGCGCATCGCCGAGAAGTACGCCCACAGCCGCGACTTCCTGTTCATCGGCCGCCACTACGCTTTCCCGGCAGCGCTGGAAGGCGCCCTCAAGCTCAAAGAAATCTCCTACATGCACGCCGAGGGCTACGCCGCCGGCGAAATGAAACACGGCCCGCTGGCTCTGATTGATAAAGACTTCCCCACCTTTGCCTTCGCCACCGACTCACCGCTGCTCGACAAAACCTACTCCAACATCCAAGAAATCCGCGCCCGCAGCGGACCGGTCGTGGCTGTAGCCACCGAAGGTAATGATGAAATTAAGCAGTTCTGCGACGACGTGATTTACATCCCCAAAACCCAGCCCGAAACCCAGGCCATGCTCCAAGCCATTGTGGTGCAGCTGTTCGCCTACTACATCGCCGTGGCCCGCGGCTGCGACGTCGACCACCCGCGCAATCTGGCCAAATCCGTCACCGTCGAATAAAAACTTTAACTGCTACTGGCCTTCAACTCTAGGGGTACTGCCGTTAATAGGCTCAAAATCACGGTAGAGGCGATAAGGGTGATCTGGCTCGCGATAGTTCTTCATGATACTGGGGTCATCAGGCTTTTCGGGCAGTTCACGTACTTCTTCCCATGTATTTGGAAAAGCATACGGTGGACAATCCGGCCTAATACCGGTGATATGGACAGCTACAAAGCCTTCAATGCCAGCCCAGCGGCCTCCGTTCGTACGATGCGAACCATCAATCACATAGGTAATATCTTCTGGTTCGAAAGTTTCGACTATCGGTGGAATGAGGCCTTGTCGACCCTTAGGGCCGCCCTCAAGGATAAGGCCACGCACCATATTTAATTGCGTGGGCTGGCCTTGCGCTAAGAGGTTGGCGCCGATGCGCCTATGCCGGTCCATCTGTTCGGTTGTAACAAACAGGCTCATAGGAGCAGCTTCCTCATAAGTAAAGTACCGTACTGCAAAGGTTGCGTTTTCGTACGGCCTGACACTACTTTTCCGAAGAGTTACATTACGAAGTTGCTCCTCCAACTCCACCATGGGTATTTCTCCCACAACCTCAAACTCTACCGCCTCAAATGCTCTCGGCTCTGCCATATACGTTATTATCTAATTGATCTACCTTAAAAAGCAAGCATGAGCGACTTTTGATACTCACGATTCGACTTTAAGCTAGTTAATTGAGATTTGTGCTCTGGTAGACGCTAGGCGTCAGTGATCATGGCGGCGAGATCGGGTTTGGCGGATTGCTAGCCGCATTCGCATTCGGTTAGCTTGTAGTGACGTCTAAGCGGCCGATACTTTTATACGTGAAGCCTTGCTGCTGCATCAGCTCGGTTTCGTAGATGTTACGGCCGTCAAACACCACGGGCTGGGCCAGCTTTTGTTTCATGGCCACGAAGTCGGGCGAGCGGAACACCGGCCATTCGGTGGTAATAATCAAGGCGTCAGCGCCGTCCAGGGCGGCCATCATGTTGTCCGCGAAGTCGATGCCAGCTTGGCCCTGATATTTCTTACTGGCGACTTCGTTGGCTTCGGGATCATAGGCCGTAATCCGGGCGCCAGCGTCTAGCAGGTCGCTGATAATGTGGCCGGAAGCGGCTTCGCGGATGTCGTCGGTATCCGGCTTAAAAGCCAGTCCCCAAAAGGCGAAGTGCTTGCCTTTCAAATCACCCTTGTAATGCTGCTTGATGCGTTCGAAGAACAGCCGCGGCTGATTGTCGTTGACGGCCGTGACGGCCTTAAGAATCTTAAAGTCGTAGTCATGGTCAGCGGCGGTTTTGTAGAGGGCTTTGACGTCCTTGGGGAAGCAGCTGCCGCCATAGCCGATGCCTGGCTGCAAGAAGCGCCGACCAATACGATCGTCGGCGCCGATACCAAGCCGCACATTATCCACATTGGCACCCGCCAGCTCGCTGAGATTGGCTATTTCGTTGATAAAACTGACCTTGGTGGCCAGGAAGGCATTGGCGGCGTACTTGGTCATTTCAGCGGAGCGTTCGTCCATGGCGTAGAGCGGCCGGTCTTCGTCTAAGAACGGGTCGTACAGCTCGCGCATGACGCCTTCGGCCTTATCGCTGCTGACTCCGAGCACGACCCGGTCCGGCTGCATGAAGTCCTGGATCGCCAGGCCCTCGCGCAGGAATTCCGGGTTGGAAACCACGTCAAATTCCACTGAGGCGCCTTTGCCGACGGCGGCGCGCACCTGCTCGGCCGTGCCCACCGGCACAGTGCTCTTATTAACGATCACGGCGTACTGCTTGAGCAGCGGTCCCAGCTGCTTAGCCACGCCCAGAATGTAGGACAGGTCGGCTGAGCCATCTTCGTTGGGCGGCGTGGGCAATGCCAGGAATATCACATCGCTGGCCGGCACTGCAGCGGCCAGATCGCTGGTGAAAGTCAGCCGCTTGGCTTCGATGTTACGATGAAAAAGCTCTTCCAGGCCGGGTTCGTAAATAGGTACTTTGCCGGCTTGCATGGCCCGCACTTTGGCTTCGTCAATATCGACGCACACCACCTGATTACCGGTTTCGGCAAAGCACGTCCCGGTCACCAAACCCACGTACCCAGTTCCAACCACAGCAACGTTCATACACTACCTCCGCACAGCCTTAACACTTGTATATAGCATACCATTAGATGCTGGCCATTGCCTTAAGCGGCTAGTCCTTACCGGCCTGGTTTTGGTAAAACCGCCAGGCGTCTTCGACCATGGTTTCCAGGTCTGGTTTTTCGGGTTTCCAGCCCAGCTCCTGCTCCGCGAGGCGGCTGGAAGCCACCAATACGGCCGGGTCACCAGCGCGGCGCGGCCCCACGGTACTCGCCAGTTTTTTACCAGTTACGGATTCGATGGTCTGCACGACTTGGCGGTTGGAGAAACCCGCGCCGTTGCCTAGGTTATACACCGCGTGGCCGGCCTCAAGTTTGTCGAGCGCCAAAAGATGGGCCTGTGCTAAATCGTAGACATGAATATAATCTCGGACGCAGGTGCCGTCAGCCGTGGGATAATCATCACCAAAAATAGTGAACAGCCGATTATTGGCCGCGGCCGCCAGGGCGACCGGGATGATATGCGTTTCCGGCTGGTGGCGCTCGCCATGGCCATCATAGGTGCCGGCCACATTGAAGTAGCGCAAGCTGACAGCCGCCAGGCCGTGGGCCACGCATTCGCTGGCAATGGCCATGTCCACGGCCAGCTTGGTCATGCCGTAGGGATTGGTCGGATTCTTGACCGCCTGTTCGGTGATTGGCACGGTTTCGGGTTCGCCGTAGACGGCCGCCGTCGAAGAGAAGACCAGTTTTTTAATACCGAGCTGGCGCATGGCTTCCAGCAGCTTCAGAGAGCTGACGGTATTATTCAGCCAATACTTTTCCGGCTGTTTGACCGATTCGCCGGCCTCGATGTAGGCCGCGAAATGCAGCACGGCCTCGATGTTATCAGCGCCCGAGAAGATCGTGCCGAAGTCGGCCACGTTGCCCTCAATAAAACGCGCGCCCTCGGGCACGGCGCTTCGATAGCCATGCGATAAATTGTCCAAAACAATGACTTCATGCCCCGCTTTAATGAGCAGTGCGGCCACGGTACCGCCGATATAGCCCGCGCCACCGGCGATGACCAGTTTCATGAAACGTGCAGGATAGCTTCGACGGCCACGGCCGTTTCCTGCCAGCGCGAGATTTCCAGGCTGTCGATGCCAAAGGCTTTGACCGGGTAGTCATTGCCGCCCTCTTGCAGGCGGTCGCCGATAAACAGAATTTCGTCTTTGGCGATGTCGAGCATTTCCATTAATTTCTTCATGCCGTACGCCTTATCGATGCCTTTTTTGGTGACGTCGATGGAAGTCACGCCGCCAACCCGAACTTCGAATTCCGATATCAAAGGAGCGATGTAGTCGCGCAGCTCGTTCTTCTTTTTATTGTCCGGATCCCACTCTTCTTTAATGCGAACGCCTCCTTTGCCAAGCACGTCGACGATGTCCTGACCGAAAACCGAAAAGGTCACCTGGCTGCCGCGGTCTTCGATATAGTCACCGTAGATTTTCTTTTCGCGGTAGCCTAGATCATCAAAACCCTTATTGAGGGCGTCGACGATTTTTCGCTTCTGCGCTTCACTAAAATCTTCGGCGTAGACCAGCTCCCAGGCTTGCTTGGGCACATCGTAAGCATAGTAGCGGGTGCCGCAGGTGGGCATAATATGGAGCCGCTCCAGCTGGGAGGGGTCGGCTTCCATGCCGCCCAGCAGCTGCTTTTTAAACTGCTCGAACTTGCCGCCCGAAATAACGCACACCTGATATTTATCGAGCAGCCGAGTCAGCAAGCTGGTCATGCGGTCCTCGGCTGGCGATTTGCTTTCGGCCAGGGTGCCGTCTAAATCAAAGGCTATCAATTTCTTCATTTCTGACCTCCTATGCGCTTACTAATTTCGCCGACTTTTTGCGACAGATCTTTGCGCGTTATAAGTAATCCTTGCGGTGTGTTGACGACGGCCACGTTGTCGAGGCCGATAACGGCCACGGGTTTGGCTTCCTGGTTCTCAATATAGGAGTTGCTGACCATCTCCAGCTCGACAGTGCCAGCAGTATGATTACCGTGTTCGTCGCTGCTAACTACCTTATGCAAGTCACCGAACGACCCCAGATCCATCCAGTCGAACGAAGCGGGTACCACCAGCAGGTTTTGCACCTTTTCGATGAGCGCATAATCAATCGAAATATTTTCCAGTGCCAGGTAAGCTGCCTGATAGTTTTCGGGAGACGCCGCCGACAGCTTTTCGTAGCTCTTCAGTAATGCCGGTGCCGCCGTTTGCATGGTTTGCTTGAACGTATCGACCGAGCCGATAAAGTAGCTGCAGTTCCATAAGTAATTGCCGCTGGCCAAGTACTCTTCCGCTGTTTTGTGGTCGGGCTTTTCT
>DATCFR010000069.1:0-7389 GCA_036509405.1 Saccharimonadales bacterium (SeqCode) | reverse complement strand
ACCAACGGCGCCAGCAAGCCGTGCACGCCGCTGTGCTCGATGTGCAGCAGTTCGCATTTGGCCTGCTCAAACCCGGGACGCTGATTGCTGAGTATGAAAAGCAAATCGAGCAGTACATGGGCGAAAAACTGCGCGAATTAGGTCTTATTAAAACTATCGCCCACGATGATGTGCGAAAATTCTATCCGCATGCTACCTCGCACTTTCTGGGGCTGAATGTGCATGACGTCGGTGATTACTCGCGGCCGCTTGAGCCGGGGGCGGTGCTTACCGTGGAGCCGGGCATTTATATTCCGGCCGAGGGTATCGGCATTCGCATCGAAGATGATGTGCTAGTCACTGCCGACGGCATCAAGCTTCTCACCGACAAATTGCCGCGCGATCTAGCCTAAGTCGGAGGAGGTTACTTACTCGTGTATATGCCTATATTGTAGGTATAGGCTATAAATTACCAACGGCGCCAGCAGAGCCGCGATAACTGGCAAGGTATGCTCTAGCAGCAACACGCAGAGCGCCACCGTGAGTACGTAGACTTGTCTGGAAAAGGATTGGGGCAAGTTCTTGAAAGTTTTTCTATCGAATAAAACGGCCGCAAAAGCCACGCCTATGAATACCGGCGAAATAACCGACAACACTTTAAGCCAGGCTTGTAGGTAGTTTGTTATACCCAACAAGGCGAATATTAAACTGATAGCTAGGCCGGCTATGAGGCCAACGATAAACCGCGTTTTGAAAATGAACTGAAATTTTAAGGCAGGCGTGTAAATGGCCATGGCGCCGTCAGTGTTGGCGATTGTATTGAATATGTTAGGCACGGCCGCGAAAGATAAACCGGCTATCAGCGTGACTAGATTAAGCGGTGCATTAAAGAAGAAAAAACACCCCATAAAACAGATGAACATGCCTGGCGCCACTATTCCAAGTAACGTCGAGCGAGCCACATCGCCTTTTTGTTTTACGTTTTGGAAAAAATCAGGGCTGACGGTGGCAAATGAAATTAAGGAAGCCACCACCACGCTGCACCCCCAAAACACGGATTTCTGGGCATGAGGATGGTACGCCAAGAAGGGCGATAAATCTCCGCTGTGTAATTTGAGCACACCTATATAAAACGCCAAAAAGGTCGAAGACAAGATGATAACGATTTTGGCGTAGCCCAATTTGTATAGGCCGAGAGATCCCATGACGCCTATTATCAAGGCATACACTACCAAGCCGAGCGGCCGTGGCAGATGCGCCAGGATGGCGAGCGATGAGCCCCCTAAGCTGATATTTATGGCTGCCCAGCCTAATTGACCAAAAGCCAGTAATAAGGGTATAAACACGGCGCTGAATTTTCCGCGGAATACTTCTTGGAATATTTCAGCTGATTGCATGCGTTTTTTATAACCGAGACCGCCGTACAGAACAAAAACCACAGCTAAAATTGCGTACCCGAGCACGATGCTGATAATCGCGTCTAGCGGCGACAGGTAGCGTATGAGCAGCCCACCAACTAGTAAATTCCAGGGAGAAAGCACCACATCAGCAAAGATTGGTGATAACTGTTTCCATGAAATAGTATTCGCCCGCGCTCGCATACGCCTATTTTAGCATCGAGGCAGGGGTATATGAGGCTAAGCGATTTCCTGTACAATAGTAACGATTCTTATGAATAAAACTCTCTATCGTTTTCTGACGCGCTGGCTGGTCTGCAGCCTTGGTTTGTGGATCGCGGCCGGTTTTTTAAGCAATAGCATTACCTACGACAGCAAACTGCGGGTGATTGTTATTGCCGGGCTGGTGTTGGCTATTATTAATGTCATTATTAAGCCGATTATCATTATTTTTTCATTACCAGCCCTGTTATTTACGCTCGGCTTGTTCATGATTATTATTAACGGTCTGACGGTTTTTATTGCCAGCAAGCTGTATCACCCGCTGCACATCACTAATTTCTGGGCGGCGGTATTTGCCGGGATGGTGATTGGCTTGGTAAACTATCTGGTGACGGCTATTTTGGAGGACGTCAGAAAATGAGTATTTGGAACTGGCTCACCGTTATTTCGATGGCACTCATGACCTTTTTAATCCTGATTCAGACCCGGGGTGCCAGTCTTGGTGCGGGCTTGGGCGGCGCCGGCGAAGTCAACACCACTCGTCGCGGTACCGACAAGACGATTTTTCAGATTACCATCGTGTGCGGGCTAGTTTTCGGTTTGTCGCTCATCTTGAGCGCGATCGTTAAGTAGGCCGGGGCTTTTACGCCGATGCGCCTGCGACCTATTAAATTGCGCTTCAGGCGGCGGCTCCGTGAAGGCCAGCAGCAGGTTGAGGATCTCGGACAGCAGGCCGAGCAGCAGATAGACCGGCATCTCTTCAAGCGGTTTCAGCGCTTGGGCACAATCCGGCGCTTTCTGCTGGCTTGGATCGGCTTGCTTGTTCTACTGATAGGCGGTCTCATCGCACAAAATGTCTCACTGAGTAGTTACTACCAAACACTCCGCCCGGTGCCGGGTGGTATTTATAACGAGGGCGTCAAGGGCCGTTTTACCAACGCTAATCCGCTGTATGCCACCAGCGACGCCGACGCTACGGTGTCGCACCTGATTTTCGCCAGCCTATTCACCTATGATAATCGGGATAGGCTGGTCGGCGACCTGGCCAGCGGCTACAGTGTTGATTCGCGAGGCACCACCTATACCGTGCATCTGAAGCCACATCTGACCTGGCAGGACGGCCGGCCCCTGACAAGCAGCGATGTGCTGTTTACCTACCAGATGATTCAAAACCCCGACGCGCAGTCGCCGCTGCAGAGCAGTTGGCAGGGTATCACGGTTACGGCGCCGAACCCGCGCACTGTGGTTTTCAAGCTGCCGAACGCTCTGGCGGCCTTTCCGTACAATATGACCAATGGCATCGTACCGCGCCATTTGCTGGCCAGCATTACGCCCTCTGACCTACGCTCCGCCGATTTCAACACAGTTGATCCAGTGGGTGCCGGTCCGTTTTCCTGGCAGGCCATCAAAGTAACGGATGCTGGTGATCCGGCTAACGGCGAAGAACAGATTGCGTTGGCCCCGTTTGCTGGCTACCAGGGCGGCCAGCCTAAATTGCAAAGATTCGTGGTGCAGATTTTCGCCAATCAGCAGCAGCTGACCAACGCCTTCACGAACGGGCAGCTGACCGGGGCCGAAGGCCTCACCCAGACACCACCGAACTTGGCGAACAGCGTGGAGCAGCACAATCTGCTGCTGCGCGCTGCCAACATGGTATTTTTCAAAACCTCAACCGGCGTGTTGGCCGACGCGCAGGTTCGTCAGGCGCTGGTACGGGCCAGCAACGTGCAAGGCATTATCACCAACCTAGGCTATCCCACCCGGCCAGTGCGCGAACCGCTGCTGATGGGCCAACTGGGCTATGACCCTGCCCTGGGCCAAGCCGGTTTTGACCTAAGCGGCGCCAAACACCTGCTTGATGCTGATGGCTGGACGGTTGGCAAAAACGGTTTGCGCAGTAAGAATGGCCAGCCGCTGACTTTTACGCTGAGTGCCTCGGACTCTAGCGAATACGCTTCGGTAGCGCGGCAGCTGCAGCAGCAATGGCAGCGCGTCGGCGTCAAGTTGCAGGTGCAGCTCCAGGATGCCACGGACTTCCAGAACACCCTTACCTACCACACCTATAACGCATTGTTATATGGCATTTCGATCGGTGTTGACCCGGACGTGTTCGTGTACTGGGACAGCTCCCAGGCCGATATTCGTGCCGCCAACCGGCTCAACTTCTCGGAGTGGAAGAACTCTACGGCCGACGCAGCGTTGGAATCCGGCCGCACCCGTCTTGATCCGAGCCTGCGCGTGATTAAGTACAAACCGTTTCTGCAGGCTTGGCAGCAAGATGCCCCGGCCGTTGGTCTCTATCAGCCGCGCTTGCTGTATCTGACGAACGGTCCGGTTGCCGGCCTCAGCCAAAATGCTATCACTACTGCTACCGATCGCTTCGACAATGTCCAGAATTGGGAAATTCACCAAGCTAAAGTCACCAACTAACCAAAACCTACACGCCGCACATGAACCAAGTAATGCACTACGGTTCACTTAGCGGCATGTAGGTTTTGGTTAGTTGGCTTGAGTTTTGGGAGTGAAACAGATACGATATGATGGTCTGAAAAGTCACGCGCGAGTGGCGGAATTGGTAGACGCGCTAGCTTCAGGAGCTAGTGTTCGCAAGAACGTGGAGGTTCAAGTCCTCTCTCGCGCACCACGAGAACGTTATGGCAGCAGGCTATTGCCGCAGGTGTATGATTTACCTTGGGCCGCAGCTTGATATCCGTAGTAAGCCGGTTTGTGTAGGTTACCGTTATCGTGTGTGATTAACCCGTATTGCCTATTATCACTATCTGAGTCATTGATGTAGTCGTAGTAAAATACACCGGCTACGCCAGATGTTGCACGGGCCCAGCTAATGAAGCTCTGAACGTTATTACATTGTTGCTGCAAAGACCAGGGGTCGCTGTCACCAGTTGCTCCCGGGCCGGTGGGCCAACCTACTTCAGTGATGTAGACGGGCTTACCAGTCTTATTAATGACATATTGAACATTGCCCCGATTGCCGTTAGGCGTACCATGCGCGTATGGGTGCATGGTTACGGCGTCTACATAAGGCGCTACGCTTGAGCTCCACCATTTATCACCCCAAGCGGTGCTGCTGCTTTGTCCCCCGTCGTAGGACCAGAGCAATTTAGGTGTGCTTGAGGGATAAGCATTCGCAAAGGCCTGTTTAGTAGGCTGAATCATCGCGGCATAAGCCGGAGCATCGTTGCTGAGATTATATGATCCCCAAAACCAGTTACCAGCGGGTTCGTTAAGGATCTCTACCCAAGGACAGAGGGTCGGCGTGCAGCCAAAGTGTTGATATTCTTTGACGGCATTCGTAGCGAAGGTGTTGGGGTCAATAGCAGATACGCCACTAATGTATTGGCTGCCTGTACCATTTGTACTGCCATGAATCATGAAGACCGCCTTGAGGCTTGTTCCGTCAACTAGGTTAGTTATGGGGGCTGGGTTTTCATCTGAGAAACGAACGTAGCTGACAGCACTGGTTATGTCGCCAAGTTTGCGCGGGTACCACCGGTTGCCAGCGTTCATACCCACAACAAGGCTGCCGGTGCCGCCTCCGCCGCCTCCTCCGCCACCTGTGGAAGCGGGGCTGCCGAACTTGACGTACTTGCCGCCGGCGGCGCTGGAATCTTGCTGAAAGGTGGCGTTGCCGCTGAGCGTACCGCTGCTGCTGGCAGTGCTGACGTATGGATTGGTGGTGGCCGCATGGGAGCCGAGGAGCAAGAATGTGCCCACGACAGCAAAAAGCGCTACAAAGCAGCCAACCAAAATATTTCTGTCGCGGCTCGGTGTTTTTATGAAAGTTTTCAAAGACATCCTCGCATATTCCTATTTAACAATTACTGTTCCGCTAAATCCCGAGCTGTTGTCATGGTAGCCGTAGGTGCCAGCTTTATCAAATACATAGCTGTAAGCGTCGGTGGGGCTTAAGGCCTGCCCGGAATTAATGACCGGTTCCTTTGAGTTGGTCGGCAAGGGGTCGTTGGTAATAACCGTGTGATTGACGGTGTCGTCGTTGGTCCAGACCACTGCTTGGCCAGTCTTGATCGAAATTGTGGACGGGCTGAAGCCGTCGCTGGTGATGCTCACGGCCCCAGGAGCTATGGTGGCGACGCCGATGGCAGCTGGAGCCGTGGGCGCGTTAGAGGTGCCATGGAAAGCCACGTAGCTGCTCAGCGCGATGAGGACGGCCAACACCAGCAGGCCGCTGCCAACCCACTGCTTGCCGCGCGAAGGCGGCTCAGGCGAAGATACTGTCGGCTGGTTATCGGTTGGGGGAATGACGGATGGTTCGGATTGCATATGTATTCCTTCAGCTTTATTTAGGCACCATGCTAAGGTCTAGGGTGTTCACGTTATTAGTCTTGGCGTTGGCCGGGAATTGCAGATAGGCGTGCCCGTTCTGGTAACCATTGGCGTAGAAGTAATAGTTGTGCTTCTGGGTCATGTCGATGCTAGTTAGCAGGTACTGGCCCTGGGCATTGGTAGTCGTGGTAATGTAACCGCTGGCTGTGGCCGTATTGCCGGTGCGAATGAAAACGCCATTGATAGGCTGCAGAGTCTTGCTGTTTTTTATCGTGCCCTCGATGGTGGCGGTGGTTGTAGCTGCGGACTTTGTGGTAGCGCTGTCGGTCACAGAGGCTTGGGATTTATTCTGGGCCGCGTCGATGGCTACGATGTAGTACCGGTACAGCGTGCTTGCAGTGAGGCCGGTATCGCCGTAACTTGTACCGGAAGCGGTGCCAATTAAAGCGGGAGTGCTGCTACTGGAGCTGGTGCGATAGACCTGATAGCCGGTCACGCCCACGTTATCCGTACTGGCCGTCCAGGTCAGGTTGATCTGCGAGCTGGAGACAGGCGAGGCATTCAGAGCGGTGGACTGCGAGGGTGGCGTGGTGTCAGCGGTGCTGGCGGGCCAGGTGACGGTTATCTCCTTGGCCCAGGTTGAGCCGGCTAAGGCGTTACCGTTGCTATCCAACGGGTTGATGCCGAAACTGACGGTTTCACCGGAAGCAGGTGTCGGTACATTGCAGGTGCTACCTGGAGCACAGCCGGTACCAATGATGTGCGGCCACGCATAGTTAGTGTTGCGGCTGCCGGTAGGATTATGCACTTCGGCGATCGTGTAGCTGGCTGCTCCCGGATAGGCTGACCAGCTCAGGGTTTTGGTGGTGGCGTTGAAGGCCAGATTCTGCACAGTGGTGGGTGTCGTGCCCCCACCGCCGCCGCCCGTGCCGTTATTTACGGTCACGGTGACTGTTTTGGCGGTGGTTTTGTTGGTGCCATCCGAGGCAATCGCGGTTAAGGCATGAGGACCATTGCTGACTGCGGTCGTGTTCCAGGAGTAGGTGTAGGTGGAGCCGGTGGTAGGCGTGCCAATGGCGGCGCCGAGCGGCGTGCCGTCAAGTTCAAATTGCAGGGAAGTGACGCGCACATTGTCGGTGGCGTTGGCGCTGACTGAAGCGATTCCGGATACTGTGGCGCCACTGGCCGGAGCGGTCATGCTAACTACAGGCGCTGTAGTGTCAGTGGCCGCCGGGGTGGTGGCCGAGGCCTTGGTGCTCTGAGGGCCCTTGTTGCCGTTCGCATCAACCGCTAACACCGTGTATGAGTATTGGGTGCTGGCAGCCGCGGTGGTGTCGGTATAAGTGGTAGTCGGCGCGTTAACTGATGCCAATGCGGTGGTTGAGCCGTTGCGGTAAATCTCATATTTAGCGGCTGCGTCCGTGCCGGTCGGTGCGGCCCAACTCAGATTGACTTGGCTGCTGCTGGCTGCCGTGGCCGTAAGACC
>DATCFR010000068.1:0-5699 GCA_036509405.1 Saccharimonadales bacterium (SeqCode) | reverse complement strand
CGGCAGTTTCGTCCGGCAAGATCCGCGCTGCGCTGCGCCGCGGTAGTCGCGCCAAAGGTTCGCTGCCCAGCGTGGCCCGCTATAGTAACCGCCACTGGCTCTACGTGCAGCTAGCTGATCCCCGTGAACGCTCGCATTAGTGCGGAGTACCCCTGCTTAAAGTGATATACGATTGATATACTTTGTATATCACTTTTTACACCCCTACCTGACAAACTGTGAGCAAAATCGCCACAGCCGAGGTTGACAGGGCATAAGCACTTTGGTAGAATCTAAACACTTCACTAGGGCCGAGTAATCGGTCCGTGAGAGACAAAAAGGTGAGCTAAAAAGTTATGTGTCCGTACGGCATTGTTGTGCTAGGGCGCTTGAGAGGTGAGCGTGTCCGTCAAAATAAAAATCGTTAGAAGTTCGTCGCAGCGTATACCCGTTCATGTGCAGCGCCCGCCGTGGCGCGAATTCCTAGAGTACTAAGTTATTTCTTGGTTTGATCGGTGGTGCCGGCGCTGGTCGGCGCGCTGGAGGCTTTGCCGGCTTTTTTGGCGATTTCGGCGTTGATCAGCGCTTCGAAAGAACTGGCGGTATTGCCAACCGATATTTGTTTGCCGTCGAGGAAGAAGGTTGGCGTGCCCGTGATGTTCAGCTTGTTGCCCTCGGCCATGTCGGCGTTAATTAGGTCGTTGACCTTATTAGAGGAGTAATCGGTCTTAAACTGAGTCACGTTCAAACCGAGGGCTTGGGCGTACTGGTTGAAGTAGGGTGTTGGGTCGCTGGCGGTTGACCATTGGGTCTGGTTTTCGTAGAGCAGGTCGTGCATTTGCCAGAACTTGTTCTGCATGGCGGCGGCCTCGGCAGCCCGGGCGCCGGCAAAGGCGTTCTGGTGGATGCTTACCAGCGGAAAGTTGCGGAACTGGAAGAAGAGCTGCTGGTTGTATTCGGTTTGGATTTGCTTGACGGTGGGGAAGTATTGGCCACAGAACGGACATTCGTAGTCGCCGTACTCGACCAGCGTGATGCCGGCTTTGCCTTGGCCTTCGATGTGCTGCGTGAGCGTGCCGGTGGATTTGCCTGACGTCGTATTGCTGGATTTATTGCTAAAAACAATAATGCCCGCAAAGATCAAAATTATCGCGGCCAGAATTGCCAGGAATTGCTTGGACATAAAGCGCCAGTCTCCTTAATTACTTATTAAAGTATACAGTACGCCCGTCTTGGCGGCCCAGCGGGTTATAATCTAAAGCAGTATGTCGAACTTGACTGCCGCCATTGTCTTACTGCTGCTCGCCCTGCTCGGCGTGGCGGCGCGTAAAACCTACTTCGCGGTGCCGCCGCGCGAGCTGAAGCGTCGCGCCGCCAAGCGCGAACAGCCGGCCGCCCAGCTCTACCGGGCCGTGGCTTACGGCAGCAGCCTGCGCACGCTTTTGTGGCTGTACATTGGCCTGACCAGCGCCGCCAGCTTAGTGCTGCTGGCCCGTTTCTTGCCGGTGTGGGTGAGTCTGCTCATTGTTGGCCCGCTGCTTTGGATCGCTTTTTCGTTGCTGCCGGCCACCCGCACCACCAAGCTCGGTACCCGGGCCACACTGCTGATGACGCCGCCGATCGTCTGGCTGCTGAACTATTTGCATCCCACGCTCAGCCGCGGCGCTACGATCGCCGAGCGGCGCTACGCACCGTCGCATACTGGTATATTCGAACGCGACGATTTGCTTGGGCTAATCGAACAGCAGCAACAGCAGGCCGACAATCGCTTGAGCGATGAAAAGTTGGAAATCATCAAGCGCGCCCTCACGTTTGACGACCGCAAAGTCGGCGACGTCATGACACCGCGCAAACGCATCAAAGTCATTCTGGCCGACGACACCATCGGCCCTATCTTGATCGACGAAGTGCACAAAAGCGGGCAGGATTTCGCGCTGGTACGCGAGTCCCGCAAGGGCGATTTCGTCGGTTCGCTAGCTTTTCGACAACTCAATCTGAGCAGCACGGGCAAGGTCCGCGGCGCCATGCGTTCCACGGTGTACTACTTGCATGAGGACGATTCGCTTGGCCAGGCGCTGCACGCCTTCTTCCTCACCAATTATCCGGTGTTTGTGGTGATTAACAGCGCCGAGGATTACGTCGGTACGCTGACTATTACTGATGTGCTCAAGCAGCTTCTCGGCCATATACCAGGCGATAATTTTGACCAGTACGCCGACCTCGCGGCCGTGGCTGCGCGCCACTCCGGCAGCCCTGCGGCCAACGATTCCGAGGAAACCCCTGTTAAAACAGATGAGGAAGTGATAGAATAGCAGACTAATGAGAATCCTTAGCGTTGAAGTGAAAAATCAGATCGGCCAAACCGTGCGCGTTGAGGGCTGGCTGCACAAAAAGCGCCTACTTGGGGGACTGACGTTTATTAATATCCGCGATCGCCGCGGCCTGGTGCAGGTCGTTATTAAGGACAAGGAAGAAGTCGAAAAACTGCGCGGCCTGCAGATCGGCACCGTGCTGGCCGTCAAGGGCATGGTTAAAGAAGAGCCGCGCGCGCCCGGCGGTGCCGAGCTGCACGACGCCAAGCTGACCGTGCTGGTGCCGGTTGAGGCCGAACCGCCGATTGAAATCGACAAACCGCTCAGCCACCGGCCCGACAACCTGGACACACTGTTTGAATACCGTCCGATTGGCCTGCGCAACCTCCAGGAAACCGCCATTTTCAAGCTACAAGCTGCCATCACCAAGGCTCTGCGCGATTATTTCTACCAGGAAGATTTCACCGAAATCCACACGCCCAAGTTGCTGGCGGCGGCCACTGAGGGCGGCGCTGAAGTCTTCAAGATTGATTATTTTGGCAAAGAAGCCACGCTGGCCCAAAGCCCGCAGTTTTACAAGCAAATCATGGTTGGCGTCTTCGAGCGGGCCTTTGAGATCGCGCCGGTGTACCGCGCTGAACCAAGCGCCACCACCCGCCACATGACCGAGTACACCTCCATCGACGGCGAAATGGGCTTCATAGACATGGAGAAGCTCAAGCAGCTGTTAAGCGGCTTGCTCAACTACGTCAGCGATGACATCTGGAAAAACAACGAAGCCGAGCTCAAGCTGCTGCGCGCCATTAAACCGCAGTTCCCCGAGCAAATCCCGTCAATCTCGATGGCCGAGATCCACGAGCGCTACAGTAAAGCCAATGAACAGAACACCGTCGGCGAAAAAGACCTGCGGCCCGACGAAGAGCGCTGGATTTGCGAATACGCCGCCAAAGGATTAGGCAGCGAAGCCGTGTTCGTGACCGACTGGCCAGCTGAAGACATGAAGTTTTATCACAAGGCCCAAGCCGGCAAGCCGGAACTGGCCGACCGCGTCGACCTCTTATTCCGCGGCGTCGAAATCGCCACGGGCTCGATGCGTGAAAACGATTACGCCGTAGTGCTCAAGCAGCTCAAAGAAAAAGCCGGCGGCGACCCCGAAGATCCCGGCTTCAAGCCGCTACTTATGGCCATGCAGGCTGGCATGCCGCCGCACGGCGGTTTCGGCATGGGCCTGGAACGCCTCACCGAAAAATTCCTTGGCCTTAATAACGTCAAAGAGGTCACCCTCTTCCCACGCGACTTAGGCCGCCTCAGCCCCTAGTCTTCAGTTGGCGGCTCTGGCTGTCCGGTGAAGAGCCAGGGAATTTTTTCACCAATCAATTTGCCGGCGTAGCGTCCATGTCGCTTATGCCCGTAGACTATCCAGGTCGTAACGACCTTGCCGTAATTCTTGGCAACTCGCAAAAGGTCGGGGTGGTCGGTTGCAAGTTCGGTAAAGGTAAGGCCGGCGTCAAATTCGCCTGCAAGCAGCCGGTCTGACACGACTGGTTTGGATTGGACATCAATAATTGTCTTCCATTGTGTAAGGTCGGGGTAGCCCTGCGTTGCCGGAACGAGTCCTAAACTCTTGGGTTCAGCCACATCTTTACGCACCAGCAGCGATAAATCCCTGGTCGCTTGTATAAAATCGTCCACTACGACCACTTCTTGGGGGTAGCGTTCGGTCACGCTATGGACCTTCGGGTGGGCGCTGCACTGGACAAGAAATGAGTTTGGCTCGGCGCGGACCCGTTCAACCCCCTCCATAAAATCATTTATGAGATCTAGCTTGGCGACTTCGCCGAGACCCTGGAAATCAATGTAAAGGTTGGTGGCTCGCTCGTGATCAGTACCTTTAGGCCCAAGCGTAATAAACGTCGGTGCTACTCCTAATTCCGCAACTGCCAGGCCACTCATATTTCTATATTATAACATTTAGCTCTGTTTTTTAGAAAATTGTGGCATTTTGGCCAGCACCACAGCCAGCAGCGCCATGCCGATGGCGATAATCACGCAGTCCAGAGCGACCCGGCCGTAGCCGTGCAGCGCCACGTTAATAAAAGGGTAAGGGTACCAATGGCGGGCCAGCGGTCCGTGAATTAGCGTGTAGGCGGCGTAAACTAAAGGGTAAATCAGCCATAGCAGTGCCTCCTTGGCCGTAAATTTTCGCTTGGGCGGATAGTACAGCCAATCGAATAGCATGACGACGGGAATCAGCCGGTGCAGCACATCGTTCACCCAGGGCAGCAGGCTGCCGAGGCTCTCCCCGCGCAGCAGCAGACTGTAGATAATCCCGGTCACGACCATATATAGCACCGCTGCGCCGTGCAGGCTTTCCAGTTGCGGATCTTTTTTGCGTTTCAGCAGTACGTACGCCGCCATCGACAGCACGACGGCCGCGAACAAATTGCTTTGAATTGTGAAGTAACTAAAGAAATTAACGGTACTGAAGTTCTGGACCGATTGCAGGCTGTGCGCCAGCTGGATCGCCACAGTGATAGGAATCAGCAATGCGAAACCGAATCGGTAGCTTATGACGAACCGCTTTTTGTTCACCCTGTCATTGTAGCTTGTGCCTATCTAAACCGAAACAGCGCGGCCTGAGCGCCGCGCTGCTACTTCGGTGTTGGCCAGCCTATTTCCAGCCGAAAGTCTGGCCGAGCAGCCACACGCAGAAGGCCAGCGACATTAGGAATAAACCTAATCCGACCGGTGAGCCCCAGCTGAACCATGAGCCCCAGGCGCGCCAGTGCTTCATGTGGTCCTCGTAGAACTTCATGTCTTGCAGGCTTGTGCCTTGATGTGCCATGACGAAATCTCCGTTTACGTTAATGAAGATCCGTTCCGGTGGCTGCTGTCACGGTCATGTTGTTCGCTGTAACGGAAGCGCATGACTCAAGAGGTGACGCCACATTCAGTCTTATGTAATCACTTCTGTGGTAAAAAGGCAACTTTGCTACAATTGCCACATGAGCCAAGAGAAGTTCAGCGTGAGGGGTGCCCAGGCCTTATTTGGGGCTGCTTTTACCTATGCCTTCACCGGTGTGCTAGTGCGCGAAGTCAGCCCGATGTGGGGCGATAAGGCGCAGGTAGCCGCCCGCTGGCTGCTGGTGTTCGCAGCGCTCCTTGCCTATGGCTTTTTTAGAAAACCCAAGGCCGGTGTGCCGCGGAACAAGCTTAGCCATGCCATTGGTTTGGGCATTATGTTCGTGCTGGTGGTGTTATTTTTCACGGCCGCCATCGAGAAAACCACGCTCGCTAACACCCTGTTTACCTTTTATGCCACCAATCTGGTGGCCTCGTTTTTGGTGGGCACTTTCGTGCTCGGCGAAGGTGTTACAAGCTCAAAACTACTCGCCACCGCTTTTGCCT
>DATCFR010000067.1:0-3875 GCA_036509405.1 Saccharimonadales bacterium (SeqCode) | reverse complement strand
CCGATCTCTGTCAAATGATGGAAAATCTTCATCCTTCTGAGCAGTTACCCCATCACTTTCCGCAATTCTTCCGACGTTAAGCAGCTGAAGGGTGTGCCTTATGCCTCGCACAGCGAGATTATTTGCTACGCATCGTACTGTTCTTTGAAAGTCTGTCAGGTCGCGGTCTACCGTTTCACTTGGTTTAAAAGCAAGTACAGGCTCCAGCTTTTCACCGCCAATAAGGGAAGCGTTTCGTACGCTGTTTCTTAGTACTCCTTGATGAAAGTAGACAGGCTGTAGTGGTTTCTCCCGAATCATTTGTGGGCTGCGGACACGTGTAAGATCAGTCATGATGACCTCCTAAATGCTAATTAAGCTAATCTTACACCTTACTTTAAAAATAATCAAGTAAGGGGTTAAATAAATTGTGTGCGCCCGAAGTTCCAGCAGGCTAGCTACTTTGTCGCGTGGCTGACGCCTCGGCAAGCCGGGTCAGCATGCTTTCGGTTTCGTCCACGTCCACGCAGGCGTCGGTAATACTTTGGCCGTAGACGAGATCAGCTGGGTCGCCCAGTTTTTGCGCTCCGGCAACGAGGTTGCTCTCGATCATGACGCCACAAATGGCAGCTTCGCCCCCCCTCACTTGCTGAGCGATGTCTGCAATAGCGTCCTTTTGCCTGGTCGCGTCTTTGCCGCTGTTGCCGTGCGAAGCGTCAATGACGATTGATTCGCGCAGGCCCTTCTTCTGCAGAAGGGCCTTAACCTTGGCGACGTGCTCGGCCGAGTAGTTTGGCCCCTGGGCATCACCGCGCAGAATAATGTGGCCTGTGTCGTTGCCGGAGCTGTTGATCTGCTTGGTGGTGCCATTACTGCCAATGCCTAAGAAAGCGTGCTTGCCCTTGGCCGAGACAATGGCCTGAGCGGCGGCTTCGATGCTACCCTCGGGCGTATTCTTAAAACCGACCGGTGAGGAAGTGGCTGAGGCATACTCGCGTGACTTCTGATCGGTGGTATTGCGGGCGCCAATGACGTCGTAAGCCACCAGCGCGTTCAAGTATTGCGGTGTCAGAGCGTTGAGGCGTTCCACGGCAATCGGCACACCCAGATCGGTGATCTGGCAGGCCAGCATGCGAGTGGCTACCACGCCCAGGTTAATGTCGTCAGAGCCGTCGAGCAGCGGGTCATAAATAAAGCCTTTCCAGCCCAACTCGGTGCGCGGTTTTTCAATATACGTTCGCATGATGATTTCCAGCTGGTCGCCGTATTGCTGGCGCCATCGCTGCACATGCTCGGCATATTCTAGAGCAGCTTTAGGA
The DNA here is from genome assembly GCA_036509405.1 of Saccharimonadales bacterium (SeqCode). Classification (GTDB taxonomy): domain Bacteria; phylum Patescibacteriota; class Saccharimonadia; order Saccharimonadales; family UBA4665; genus DATCFR01. The sequence continues at coordinate 2,577 of DATCFR010000067.1, read as the reverse complement.
TCATGGATGGAACAGGGGCCAACAATGACCATCAGCCGCAGATCTTGATGTTCAAGAATACGTATAATGGCCTGTCTTGCAGCGTCGGTAGTTTGGGCCGAGCGCTTTGACACTGGTAATACCGCTGAGAGCATTTTAGGGCTTAACACAGCAGTTTTGCCAGACACTCGGGAATCAATCAGCTCAGCATCCTCGGGGGCATCAGAATCGTCATAGCCGAGCTGCTGCCTGGCCTCGGCCAGCAGTCTGGTTTCGGTCGTGGTGGCGGCGGCTTCAATTTCAGCCTGTACTTTGAGCAGTCTGTCTCGGATTTTGGCCGATTCTTCCAGAACCGGTGTGGTTGGAGTTAATGGCGTCAAGGGAGCCGTCCTAACGTTTAGTAAATTGGCGCTGTTTGCGCGCGCCTTTGAGGCCGAACTTCTTGCGCTCTTTTTCGCGGGCGTCGCGGCTTAAGAGATTGGCGCGCTTGAGGGTGCTTTTGAGCTCTTCGTTCATGACGGTCAATGCTTTGGAGATGCCGAGGCGGATGGCCTCCGTCTGGCCTTCTTGGCCGCCACCGGATACCACGGCGCTCACGTCAAACTTATTGACGTGGTCAACCGTAGCGAAGGGCTCCTGCAACTTGGCTAGCAGATACTTGCTGGCGGCGAAATACTCGTCGGCTGGCTTGCCGTTGATGACAATGGCGCCTTTGCCGGACTTCAGACGCACGCGGGCCGTGGCACTCTTGCGGCGTCCAATGGCGTAAAAATAACTGTCTTTGGCCATATTACTTAATCTCCTTGATTGAAATAGCGGTCGGCTGCTGGGGCGCGTGCTGGTGCTCAGCACCGGCGTAGACTTTGAGTCGCTGCAAGCGCTCGTCACGCAAGCGGTTAACCGGCAACATACCGCGAACGGCGTTGGTGATGGCAAACGTCGGGTCTTTAGCCATTTTTTCGGCCAAGGTGGCTGATTTCAGACCGCCAGGGTAATTGCTGTGGCTATAGTAGACCTTCTTGTTTAGCTTATCACCGGTGGCAACGGTCTGGGCAGCGTTGATGACGATGACATAGTCGCCGCAATCGATGTGCTTGGTAAACTGCGGCTTGCTCTTGCCAGTCAGCAAGGTGGCGATTCTGGTAGCCAGACGGCCAAGCGGCGCCTCGGAAGCGTCAATCACGTACCACTGGCGGGTCACGTCGCTGGGTTTGGCGCTATAAGTCTTCATTATTTGGGCTCCTTGGGCGTTTTGGCGGCAGGCTTCTTGGCAGCGGCGGGCTTGGGCTTGGGGGCAGCAGCTTTAGCAGGCTTAGGTTCCGCAAGCCGGGGATCGGCTGTGGGTTTAGCCGCTTTGGCGACCGGTGCCTCTTTGAGATCGTCCACAAAACTAACACGAGCCAGTTGGGCGTTGTCGCCGCGGCGCAGGCCGGTTTTTACGATACGCAGGTGGCCGCTGGTGCGGGCGGACAATTTGGGAGCAATTTCATCGACTAATTTGTGCGCGCTAGTTAGGGTCTGCAGATCGGAAATGATCTGGCGGCGGTTGTGCAAATCGCCCTTTTTGGCCTTGGTGATGAGCTTTTCTACGTAGGGCACAACTTCTTTGGCCTTAGGCAGGGTGGTCTCGATGGATTCGTACTTGATCAGCGACTCGGCCAAGCTCTTAATAAGCGCGCCGCGCTGATCGCGCTCGCGGTGAAATTTTCGACCTTGGTAGCCGTGGCGGTGCATCTAAAGCTCCAACTCCGCTAACTTCTCTTTGACTTCGTCAAGCGCTTTGCTGCCAAAACCCTTGAGGTCGCGCAGTTCGGCGTCGTTCAGCGCAAACAGATCGCGGATAGTGTGAATATCGTTGTTAATCAGCGCGTTACTGGTACGTGCTGACAGATTGAGGTCTTCGATGGAAGTGTTCAGCGCGGTCGGTTCGTCGCCAAGCATGTCGCTGCCAAACTCGCCGTCTTGCGGCTCGCCGTTCTCGGCGGCCACTTCGGTGGGAGCAATTCTGGTTTTGCCAGCCAGCGCTGTGTACTGGTTGACCAAGATAGCGGCGGCCTCTTCAAAGGCGTCTTGCGGGGTGATTGAACCGTCGGTGTCAACGGTCAGCAGCAGACGGTCGAGGTCAGTAGCCTGACCGACACGGGTGTTTTCAACCTTATAACGAACGCGCAGTACAGGACTGAAAATGGCATCAATGGCAATCATATCACTGGCCTTTTTGATGGCGCCTTCTTCGATGGTGCGGTAGCCGCGGCCGACTTCGACAGTCAGGTCGATAACCAGCTTGGCCTTGGCTTCGTCGAGCGTTGCGATCAGGTGGTCGGGGTTAACGATTTCAACGTCAGCGTTGGTTTGAATATCTTTTGCGGTGACCGTGCCCTTGCCTTGCTTGGTGATGCGCAAGGTCTGCGCCTCGTTGCCGTAGACACGCAGGCGAACGCCTTTGAGGTTGAGCATGATGTCGACGATATCTTCTTTAACACCTGGAACACTGGTGAACTCGTGAGTAACGCCTTCGATTTTGAAGGCCGTGACGGCCGCGCCGGCAATGCTAGACAAGAGAACCCGGCGCAAGCTGTTGCCAAGGGTCATGCCGTA
>DATCFR010000066.1:0-4384 GCA_036509405.1 Saccharimonadales bacterium (SeqCode) | reverse complement strand
CGCGGCGGCGGATTATCACCGGTGACCGCTTTAAGGTCATGGCCGCCGGACAGCAGCAGGCCGCCGCACTGGTCGTACAATCTGCGCAGCACTGTTTCGTCATCGACCAGCGGCATAATGAAAGGCGCGCCACCAGCTTTTACGATCGCGTCGGTGTAAGTCCGAAACTGGCCGTAGACGGTGGGCGTCCAGGCCACGCCGGTATCAAAGTTAATAACCTCACCCACAGTAATCGCGATGAGTGGTTGCATGGCCCCAGCTTAACATGGCACGCCTGGTTTTTCCCAGAGGTGGCCTTGAGGCTACTTTTACAGAGCGTCTTTGATGTCGCCGTAGCTGAAGCCTTGTCGAGCCAGGTATTGCATCAACTTTTGATCGTCTTGGTATTTGGTTTGGCGGCGTTTTTGTTCGATGACGGCCAGCAGGGCAGTCTGCTCGTCTTCCGCCTCCGCCCCCACTACTGCCTCGATGATATTGCCCGGGATACGTTTTTTGCGCAGCTCGGTAATGATTTTGCGACGCGAAGCGGGGCGGAGCTGGCGGCGGTCGTGCACGTAAGCCTGTGCCAGTTTTTCGTCATCAATGAGGCCAATATTACTTAACTTGTTAAGTATAGTCTCTGTGAGGGCAGGGGAGGCGTCTTTGCGCTGCAGGTAGAACTCAACTTCCCACCGGCTGCGCAGCCGCATAGCAACATAGCGCAAAGTCCGGTTATAGAGCTTGTCATCAGCCGATATACGCTTGAATTCCCCGAGCTGCTGCTTATCAAGTTCCTGGCCGTTGGCCAACTTGTGCTCGAGCAGGGCAGCTTCGCTTAAAGAAAACTCGTACTTCCCTTCCACAAAAATCGAGTAGCGGCCCGCCTGTTTAACCTGCTGCTTAATTGCCGTGATTTTCATCGCCGAAATAGTGCTCCCATAGCCAGCCTGCCGTAAAGGGGGTGATTTCATCGGCCTGATTTTCGAGCAGCTGCTTTAACTCCGCAACACTAAACCACTCGGTCTCGGCCACTTCGCTGGCTTCAAGCTTGAGCGGCGTGCCGGCCGGAATCACGACCTTGTAGATTGCCGCGAAGCGGTCGGTTGTAAAATCCTGGTGCGTTTCGCCAGCCCGCCGTATGTAGAGTCGGCGCAGATCAAAATCTTGGAGACCAAGCTCTTCTGCCAGCTCTCGGCGGGCGCTTTCGTCGTAGTCTTCGCCGACATCAACGTAACCGGCAGCCGAAAAATCCCAAGTGTTGGCGTTGGTGGCCACGTCCGGCCCGCGCCTTTGCAGTAGTATCTGGCCCTGCTCGTTCTCTACTATGACTAGCACAACACGGTGAATTAAACCTTGCTTAAATGCCTCGTGGAGCGACGCCTGGCCAACCGGCTGATCGTGTTCGTCGACAATTTGGATGGGCGGATGCTGTGCCACGCCGACCTCTTAGAGTGCTTTGGCAACAGCGTCGCTAGAGCGGACTTTGGCGGCGATTTCTTCGAGGACTTTGGGGTTGTCTTCGAGGTACTTTTTGGTGGCTTCGCGGCCTTGGCCGATCTTATTGTCTTTGTAAGCGTACCAGGCACCGGACTTTTCGACGATTTCGGCGGCTGCGGCGAGGTCAAGGATGTCGCCGGACTTGCTGATGCCCTGGTTGTACATGATGTCGAACTCGGCTTGGCGGAAAGGCGGCGCGATTTTGTTTTTAACGACCTTGACACGCGTGCGGTTGCCGATAATCTCTTCGCCTTGTTTGATCTGACCGATACGCCGGATGTCCATACGCACGCTGGAGTAAAACTTAAGCGCGTTGCCGCCAGTAGTGGTTTCGGGGTTGCCGAACATAACGCCGATTTTCATGCGGATCTGGTTAATGAAAATGACCGTGGCTTTACTGCGGCTTATGACACTGGTTAATTTGCGCAGGGCCTGGCTCATCAGCCGGGCTTGCAATCCAGGCAGGCTGTCGCCCATATCGCCTTCGATTTCGGCACGCGGAACGAGAGCAGCTACGGAGTCGATAACAATCAGGTCAACGGCGTTAGAGCGAACCAGAGTCTCAACGATTTCGAGCGCCTGCTCGCCGTTGTCGGGCTGGCTGAGCAGCAGGTTTTCGACGTCCACGCCGATGCGCTTGGCGTAGGCTGGGTCGAGCGCGTGCTCGGCATCAATGAAAGCCGCCGTGCCGCCGGCACGCTGAACTTCGGCGATGGCGTGCAGAGTTAATGTAGTTTTACCGGAACTTTCCGGACCGTAAATTTCCACGACGCGGCCGCGCGGAATGCCGCCACCCAGAGCCAAGTCTAGACTGAGCGCGCCGCTCGGAGTGGTTTCCACGGCCGTGGTATGGGCATCGCCCATTTTCATAATCGCGCCCTTGCCGAACTGCTTTTCAATGCTTTCCACGGCCAGGCCGAGCGCCTTGACCTTGCCGGCAGCAGCGCCGCTGTCTTTAGTCTCAGTGGCTTCTTTAGCCGGTTTCACTGTCTTGGTATCTGCCATTATTAACCCTCCTACGGTCACTTGCCCGCCCTTTACTAATATTTTAGCACTATAGTCAGTTTGAGGATGTAATGAAAAGTGCTACAGCTTAGTTTGTGGCCAAATTTAATCTTTAATTAAGGTCTAGCGGACCACCAAGTCGAATTTTCGAAGACGTCTATTAAATAACTGGCGCTATTAAAACCAACTATGGTGATTGTACAAATAGTAATAAAAACTAAAGAAGAATATCGAAAGTAGGAACGTAAATGGTGTTAAATAGTGGACGACATTCTTCTTCGTTCGTACATTACTTACCCCTCTGACGTCAGGTGTTTTATTTGCAATTCGTTCTGCCACTAAAGCGGTCACTATCCCAAGTAAGGGAATGGTGCTCCCATAGATGCTAATAATAGCTAGCGTTAGTGCAATATTAGCGTCTTTACAGGCCTGTTCTAACTTAGCGTCATTATTGGCCTCAAGTGGCTCTAAGCTCATACTTTTAATTTTAGCAGACGACTATAGCTTGGCGGGCCTGGCAGGATTTGAACCAAATTCCTCTAGAGTAGCGCTTCTGCTTTTTGGCCGAAGTTGCTATGATGTGAGCAAGATGGGTGAGCTTTCTAAACACCAAAAGGCCGGCTATGCGTATTCCTGATTCGCTGGTGGAGAAATTGCTGGCCAAAAGCGGCGCGGTCACTAAAGAGCAAATGGCGGCGCTGCGCGAGCAAGAGATCCGCGATAAAAAACCGCTGCAGGACCTGGTTATTAAGAATAGTCTGCTGAGCGAAAAGGATCTGACCAAACTGTACGCCGATGAGATCGAGGTGCCATTCGTGGAGCTGAACGCCCGCGAAATCAAGCACGACATGCTCAAGGCGCTGCCCGAGCGCATCGCCCGGCAATATAACGCGGTCGTCTTCGACACGGATGACAAAGGTGTCAAACAGGTGGCCATGGAAGATCCGGACGACATTCAGGCCGTTAACTTTTTGAATAAGCAGCTCGGCAACAAGCTTAAGGTGTATATCACCACTGGCAGCCTGCTGCAGGCAGCGCTCGACCAGTACCGCGGCAATATTTCGAGCGAACTGACCAAAGTTATCGCCGACGACGGCGCGGCTGATGAAAGCGACGAGCTCGACGAGGATGACTTGGCCGAGGATTCGCCGATTGCTCAAACCGTTAATATTCTTATAGAGTACGGCATTAAGGCAGGCGCCAGCGACGTGCACATTGAGCCGCGCGAAGACGCCGTGGTGGTACGCTACCGTATCGACGGTTTGCTCAAAGAGGCTAATAAACTGCCGCGCAAAGTGCTTGGCGCATTGGTCAGCCGCATTAAAATCCTCAGCAATCTGAAAATCGACGAACGCCGGGCGCCACAGGATGGCCGTTTTAAGGTGGACGTCAACGGCCAAGTGTACGCCTTGCGCGTGTCCACGCTGCCGATTCTCGATGGTGAAAAGGTGGTGATGCGCATACTTAACGAGTCAAGCAAGCCGGCCGACTTTACGGAACTCGGCTTTTGGGGCGACGCGCTGGGCGATCTACAGCAAGCTATCGTGCAGCCGCACGGCATGGTGCTGGTGACCGGACCGACCGGTTCTGGCAAATCGACGACGCTGTTCAGTGTGCTCAGTAAGCTCAACACGCCGAACGTAAATATTTCGACCGTCGAAGATCCCGTGGAGTATCACATTATCGGCGCCAATCAGACCCAGGTGAATCCGGTGGCCGGTATGACCTTCACACACGGCCTGCGCGCCCTGCTGCGCCAAGATCCGAACATCATCATGGTCGGCGAGATCCGCGATGGCGAAACGGCCGACCTGGCCGTGCAGGCGGCGTTGACCGGACACCTGGTCTTCAGCACCCTGCACACCAATAACGCCGCCACCTGTCTGCCGCGCCTTTTAGACAT
>DATCFR010000065.1:0-4081 GCA_036509405.1 Saccharimonadales bacterium (SeqCode) | reverse complement strand
GGGATTGATGAGCTGTATGACCTGCTGATCGTCAATCATAATAACGCCATCATCAATGCTATCGATGATGGTTTTGAATTTCAGGGTCTCGTCGCGCAGATTGGCCGGCAAGTTGCTGGATTTCCCCTTGCGCTTGCCACCGCCACCGACGTGAACCCGCCCCAGCAAGCTCATAGACTGCCGCGTCCGGACGGGAACAGCCTCGCCAGGCCCACACTAACGAAACTCGATTTACAGATATGCATGAATCCTACTTTCTTCTAGTTTAGCAAAATTTCTGCATACTGTTTATGTTTTAGGGGTGGCTACCTGGCTGGGAGCAGTGCATTTCACGCGGGCCGGCTTTCGCCGGTCCGGTTGCATTACGCTGGACCCTGCTCCCAGCCAGGTAGCCACCCCTCCAGGTCTTCCTAGACGCTCTCTAACAGATGTGGTAGGCTAAATTAGCCCTGATCACGGCCTCATCGTCTAGCGGCTAGGACACCAGGTTCTCATCCTGGCAACCGGGGTTCGATTCCCCGTGAGGTCACCATATTCTAAGTGTTTACTCAGCGCCAGGGATTATTTATTTGTGTTTTTGTACATGTTAGTGTATAGTTATATTTTATGAGTGAGCAACTTCCTGAGTATAGAGACGAGAACGCCCAACTTGCTGGGTTGATCGGTGTAATTGGAGCTATGGGGGTGGAAATTGCCACCCCAAGCCCAGATGCGCCATATGACGCCCAGCAAAGTCACATACACGCTTTAAATCATAAGCTAGACGCCATACAACAGGCTCCGGTAACGCTTAAGGCGGTAGGAGTTCAGCTGACTAAAGCGCAGAAAGTCCAAGTCTTTACGGGATACGATGTTTTAGAAAATAAAATTGGCATCGTTTCACAGCAGCATCCTTTGTATGTGCCTCATGGAGAGCTGTTTGGTGCTGCCCTTGGTGTGGCTTTTGCAGGAGGTGTGCTCGTTAGCGCTATTAGCACCGGAGTACGGAGACGGCTTTATAGGGCAGAAAGGCGTCGCGACGCTATGTTCCAAAGTCTGGCTTCAGAGATAGTTAGTGAAAGTAGCCGAAGAACAGCGCTTTCTTAGGCTCTTTATCTCGATTTTCTTAGCATAAATTGTCGGCAACTCTTCCCAGTTGGTGGTGTAGCGGGGGCTGGAGTGGGCGCGTTTGGGCTGCCAGGCGGCTGATAGGTCTTCGGCGGCGTAGTGGATGGTGCGCTGGCCGTAGCGCTGGTTGATGGCGTCGAAAGCCCGCAGGCGGGATTGGCTGGCCGCTGCCGCGGCCAGGTCGAGGTGGCCGAGGAGGTCGGTTTGCAGGCCGTGTTCGCTGACCAGATCGTACAGCAAAACGTCGGCGCGGTGATACCAAAGCTTGTGGCTGGAGCCGAGGGCCTTGAGCAGCTGGCTGGTAATGAGGCCGGCGTCGGCTGTGGGTGTGGCGAAGCTGATAGAGCGGCCGATTCGCTGGTAGCCTGGTTTGTGGCGGTTGGTTTTGAGGTGCACGGTGGCGTGGCGAGCCAGTAGGTTTTCGCGCCGCAGGCGGCTGGCTGCCCGGGCCGTGAGGCTGGCGATAGCCGCCTCAACTACTGAAGGATTGTTGGTATCCTCGCCGAATTGGCGGCCGTGCATGATGGTCTGGCGGATTTTGCCGAAAGGTTCCAGACGGTGGCAGCAGGTGCCGTTGAGTTCGGCTACCAGTTGGCGGCCGTGGATGCCCATTAGTTGCTGGGCGAAGCGCGGCGGTACTCGGCTGAGATCCAGCGCGCTGTGAATGCCCTCGGCCCGCAGGCGCGGCGCCAGCCGCCAGCCAATACCCCAGATGTCTTTAACAGGGGTTCGGGCTAGATACCGGTCTCGCGTACCAACTGAAGCGCGTGCTAAGTCGAGTACTTCGGCCGAGTCAGCTTTTTGTTTGGTGTGCTCAGTGGCTAGTTTGGCCAGAGTTTTGGTGGGCGCGATGCCGATGGCCACCGGTATGCCAACCTCACGAAATAGGTGCTGCCGCACTGCCCTGCCCCAGGCGTCGTAGTTCGGCAATGCGAGCTCGCTGAGGTCAAGGAAGGCTTCATCCACCGAATATACCTCAGTGCGCGGTGTGATTTTGGTCAGCGTGCGGGTAATGCGTTCTGATATGTCGCCGTAGAGCTCGAAGTTAGCGCTAAAGCGCACGACCCCGTGCGTTTTGAAGAGCTCACGATATTTAAAGGCTGGTGCCCCCATCGGTATACCGAGTTCTTTGGCTTCGCGGCTTCGGGAGACCACGCAGCCGTCATTGCTGCTTAAAACCACCACCGGCTGGCTGGCAAGGTCCGGTCGGAAGAGCCGTTCGCAGCTGACAAAGAAGTTATCGCAGTCGATAAGGGCGAATACGGGCTTCATGGCGCGCACCTCAGCGGTATTGGTGAATGATGGCGCTCAGGACGCCCCAGGCCGTCTCACCGGCTTCCAGGTGCCGCTGACGGCAGATTATAAAGTTGTCGTCGCGCCAGATCGTAACCAGGTGATCCGGCCTAGGCTGGAGGCCGCGGTCAATGATGGCGATATCGCCGTCCTGGATGCCCTGGTCGCTCCAGCGGTGTCCGGCAATGTGAAACAGATAGGTACTGCTCGGGCGTTGTACCAGTACTTGATTTAAGTCGAGCGCGAGGCGCGGTGCTTGCCCGAGCCGGTCGAGCGCCGGATTGGGAAAGCCACTGTGGACCGATATGCCGTCGCTGCCGGCCATAGCTGATGAATTGTCGTCCATAATTGTTGCTCCTGCCCTTTCACGCTTCTGCCAAGGTGTATTCGCGGCCTTTGTAGATGAGGCGCTTGGGGTAGCTCTCGAAGCGTACCTGCTCGGCTTCGTGCCGAAAACGGACGCCCACAATTTGAATTTCTTTTTCTGCTAAAGTTGTCGTTGCAATCATAGTTCAACCCCTCGATAAAAATTAATAAGAAACTAACTGACAGAGGCCAGTAAACGGTTTTGGGGTGAAGCTTACAGCGGAGTTTTGCTACCGTCCGGAGCGAACTCTTAAGGCTGGAAACTAAAGTTTGAACGTTTGAGAAAGCAGTGACCGGAGTGTGCCTTCTGGTGTATAAGTCTGCAAAGTAAATGCCTCAGGGCAAGTCCTCACATGGCTAGTGTTTATTATACACGCCTGTCAACTACGTTGGCTATATGACAGTGTTGAGGAAGTCGACCAGCTCGTGCGGGGTGATTTCGGCTTTGACGATGTAGCCGTCGGCTTGCTTCTCGATGTCGGCCCGGACGTCTTCGCGCTGTTCGAGATTGGTGATAATGATGATTTTGGCGCGCAGCGGCGGCACGCGGGCCGGATCGCGCAACACGCGCAGGATTTCAATGCCAGACATGGTGGGGATCATGAGGTCCAGCAAGATAATGTCGTACTGGTTGGTTTGGGCGGCTTCCAGCGCTTTGGCGCCGTCGTCCATGGTGTCGACTTTGTAGCCGCCCTTGGTCAGGGCGCGGTCGTACAGCTCGCTGATAAAGTGTTCGTCTTCGATGCAGAGGATTTTGCGTCCAGCCGCTGGCGCGGGTGTGATCGGGGTGGTCGGAGACGGTTCCATACTTGCTATTTACTGTACCACGTTAGCGCCGGTACAAGGAGTGGTTCTTGATCCAGCCATGGGCGCTGCGGGTAATTTCCTGGTCGCCGCCCTGCTTGGCCGCTTCGGATAATTGGGCGTACGGCAGCAGCGTGAAGCCGAAGGTACTGCCCTCGCCCTCCTGGCTGCGTACCCAAAGGCTGCCGCCGTGGGCACTGACGATGGCTTTGCTTAAGTACAGGCCCAGGCCGGTGCCGCCGATTTGGGCGCGGTTGCGGTGATCGCGGTAAAACTTGGTAAACAGATTCGGCAGCACGCTGGTGGATATGCCAAGACCGAAGTCTTGGACCGTAGTTTCCACCAAGCCTTCCCTGTTGAGACGGCTGTCTATTTGAATGACTCGGCTGGTCCCACTGTACTTAATGGCGTTGTCGATGAGATTGTTAACGACCTCGCGAATACTGAGCTCATCGATGCCGACAGGCGGCAGATCCTTGGCGAGCCGACATTTAAGGGTGATGCCGCGGAC
>DATCFR010000064.1:0-6431 GCA_036509405.1 Saccharimonadales bacterium (SeqCode) | reverse complement strand
GGTGATAATCCGCCGCCGCGCGTCAAAATGACTACCTCACCCCGCCGTGATAAACAAGAAAAGCAGCTGCTTCAGTGGGCGCTTAAAGACGACAAACCAGTTCTTGGTATTTGCCGCGGGATGCAGCTGCTGAATGTGGTGCTGGGCGGCGATTTGTACCACGACATCGAGAGCGAACTAAAGAGCGACATTAACCACACACTCGGCATTGATAAAAAGGACGTTCGCCACCTGGTGCATAGCATCACGCTGGCACCGGATTCGCAGCTGGCGGCCATTTTGGGCAAGCACGAAGTGCCGACTAATAGCCTGCACCACCAGGCCATACGCGAGTTGGGCCAGGACTTGGTGGTGACGGCGCGCTCCGCCGATGGCGTGATTGAGGCCGTAGAGCTGCCAGGCAAACGATTTATCATCGGTGTGCAATCGCACCCCGAGGTGCTGGAAGACGGCCCTTGGTCTAAACTGTTTGAGGCGTTCGTGAGGAGTGCTGCTTAGGCGATGGCGGCCGGCGCCGTGGCTGGCGCCTTGTTGAGCAGGTCATTAATAACTACGCGACGCGGCGTGATTTCCTGAATCTGTGTGCGGTCAATGCTGAGCGAGCCACCGGCCAGCGTCTTGAGCAGCGATTGAGCGACGTAGATTTTCTGAATATACATGCTGCCCGTTTCCGTGGCGTAATCGCTGACCTTGCCAATTTTCTCTTTGCTGGTGGTCACCACTTGCTTGCCGATGAGGTCAAACTCCAGCTCCATGACTTTTTTGAGCCGCACCAATTCCTCTGGCTCGCTGAGCACATCGTGGTCATTGATGACGTAGCCTTGGGGCAGTACGTCGCGGATGTCCTGATACAACAGCACCAGCTGCTTTTTGTCGAAGCGGTCTTGGCAGTAAAACCCCTCGACCTTTAAATTGTCGGGATTAATAATCGGGCCGGTAATGGTTGCCACCACCGAACCGGTCCTGAGTGACAAGACGGATTTATTGAGGAGTCTCCCGCTAAGCTGCAGCATCTTTCTAGTATAGCGCGGCCCGCGCACCGTGATAGTGAATTTTCCCGCCACCAGAGTTAAAGATTAAGTATTTTAATTATTGAGGCACTTCCAAAGCGCTGATGCTTGCGGCTTCGACAACCGGGCGCTTACAATCCGGCTACCATGCGGCGAGTTAAAACAATATTTCAAGCAGGCGGCACGATGGTTCTAGCGGCAGCTGTATGCGCGCTAGCCACGCCGGCGCCCGTCCGGGCGGACCCGGCTAATGTACCTTCCCTCACCATTAGCCAGCTCAAAATTACCAGCAGTAACGGTCAGTTCATAACGCTCTACAACTCCACTACTCAGACGCTGGATATGAGCAAGTACCAGCTGGAATATTTCAATAGCTACGACCTCAGTAAGGCGACCAGCAGCAAGCTGATCAGCCTGTCGGGCGTCGTACCGCCGCATGGTTATTTTATGGTTAACGACGGTGTCTACACACTGTGCTATAAACTGAGCGTTGATTCGGTGTCGCTCGGTTTATCAAGCACGGCCGGTCTGGTAGAAGTCGTGGCGTTTGATCAAGCCGCTCCGGGCGGCGCAGTCAGCCCGGTGATGCAGGATTACGTCGGCTGGTCCAAGACTGCCGCGGCCGGCGCCCAGACCCTGCCGTCCAACACCAACGCTTTTTTACAACGGCAGCCGGTTGACGCAGCCAACAATCCGGCCGTGACGCTGCCCGGTGCCGGCAGCTGGCAAAGCGTCCAACCGGACAACGGTAATGCCTGCAATCTTATTAACAGCTCTACTTCCTCAACTGTAAGCACCGGGCTTAACCAATTGTTACCCTCAAGCGAACCCGCGGCCACAATTCTATCCGCTACCGATACCGGCAGCGCCGCGCCCACCGCTGTTCTGCCGCCTGCGGATATCGGTCTGATGGCGCCCACTATTACCGAGCTGCTGCCCAATCCGGACGGCACTGGCAACGATGCCACTGACGAATTCATTGAACTCTACAATCCCAATAGTGCGACGTTTGACTTGAGCGGCTTTGGCCTGCAAGTTGGCACCACCACGCTGCACAGCTACACCTTTCCGAGTGGCACAACTCTGCCGCCGCATGGCTTCACAGCTTTCTATTCCAAACAAACTGGGCTGAGCCTGAGCAACAGCGGCGGCCAAGCTAAACTGCTTGACCCCTTTGCCAGCTCAATCGCTGCCACGGCGGTCTACGGCACGGCCAAGGACGGTCAAACTTGGGCTCTGGCCGACGGTAAATGGTATTGGACCACCAAGCCAACACCTGGCGCCACCAATGTTATCAACCAGCCAGTCGCCACCAAAAAATCGGCAGCTTCTAAAACCAAAACTTCCAGCAAAGCTACTTCCAGCAAGACACCCAAGACTAAAACTGCGGCCAGTTACAGTGATAACTCGGACCCCGCCAGTACGCCGATTCATACGCGTACGCTTGCTCTGGTCGCTATCCTGGCGCTACTATACGGTGTATATGAGTACCGCGCAGACTTGGCGAACCACTTCTACCAGCTTAGGCAGCACCTTAAAAATCGCCGAGCGGATGGGGCATAACATGCGTGGCGGCGAAGTCATTGAGCTGGTCAGCGACCTCGGGGCCGGCAAAACGGCCTTTGTGCGCGGCCTAGTGGCTGGCCTCGGCAGCCTTGACACCGTGCACAGCCCCAGCTTCACGCTGAGCAACCAATACCGGGCCAAAGATCTAACCCTCTACCACTTTGATTTTTATCGCCTTAAAGAAGCTGGCATTATGCGTGATGAGCTAGCCGAAGTACTGGCCGATCCAAAGGCGGTAGTAGCGGTCGAGTGGCCGGATATCATTGAAGACGTTCTGCCTGCCCAGAGGCTTAGCATTACAATTAAACCCACCGGCATTAATGACCGCGAGTTTACTTTTTCCTACCCTGATAATTTAAGCTATCTACTTCCCCGGAATACTTAACATGTTAAGTATATGTTAATACTCACTATTCGTACCGACAAACCAGACGCCGAAATCGGCTTATTTGAAGACGGCACCAAACTTGCCTACTCTACGTGGGCTGCCCATCGCCAGCTGGCCGAAACCATCCACTTAAAGATCAAAGAAATTTTAGAAGCGCAGAGCCGCAGTCTCGCTGATCTGGAAGGTATCGTCGTCTTTAAGGGTCCGGGCAGTTTTACGGGTTTGCGTATCGGTATGAGCGTGGCTAACGCGCTGGCCTACAGTCTAGGCATTCCACTCGCCTCCAAAACCGAGGATACTTGGATAGCGCAGGGCAGTGAGGCCATCAAGCAGGGCACTGACGAACGTATTGCTGCGCCCGAATACGGCGCGCTGCCTCACATCACCGTACCCAAAAAATAATCATCCGATGAAGAGCGCAGATTTGACCAAAGCGAGTTTTTTAACGTATATTTAAGGCAGGAATTGCCACGTTTGAGAGCGCAGGCATCGCCTGCACGGCGCAGCATCCTCCGTATCATCTAATTCTAAATTATTCGACTTTCAGATTAGCCCCATCAGACTAGAGAAGTGATAGCGACGTCTGGACAAAGCTTTTCTGCAGATAGAAAGGACAGATTATGTTAGCAGTAGTGCTCGCTATAGTAGGGCTGTTTGTGGGTGCCGGCGGCAGCGTCGCCATTAACAAACAGCGAACAAGTTCGGCTGAAGAGAAAGCCAACAAGGAGCTCGCCAAGGCCAAAAAAGAGGCTGAGAAATTGGTCGATCAGGCTCGCGAAGAGGCCAACAAGTCGGTCGAGGAAACCCGCAAAGATGAGCAGGCTCGCCGCAAAGAACTGAAAAGCCTGGAGCAACGGCTAGTTACGCGCGAAGAAGCTTTGGACAAAAAGCTCGACGAGCTCGACAAGCGCAACCAAACGCTTCGCAAGAACGAAGACGAGGTCGAGCAACTTAAAAACGAAATCCGTGACATCCGCACCAAGCAGCAGGAAAAGCTGGAAAAAATCGCCAAGCTCAGCAAGGCCGACGCCAGTGACAAGCTGATGCAAATGACCGAGCGCGACATTAAAAACGACCTGCTTGGCTTAGTTAATAAGCTGCAGAACGAGGCTCGCGACAACGCTGAAGAAAAGGCGGCGCTGATCATCACCACCGCTATGGAGCGGATGGCCAGCGAGGTCACGGCCGAGCGCACCATCACCAGCGTCAAGTTGGAAGACGAGGAAATGAAAGGCCGCATTATCGGCAAAGAAGGCCGCAACATTCAAGCGCTACAGCGCGCTCTCGGCGTTGACATTATGGTCGACGACACGCCCGGCTACGTGGTGCTGTCCAGCTTTGATCCGGTACGCCGCGAGGTGGCCCGCCAAGCCATGGAAATGCTCATGAAGGACGGCCGCATTCACCCCGGGCGCATCGAAGAAGTTGTGGCCAAAGCGCAGAAGAATGTCGAGAAAGACGTCATCCGCGCTGGTGAAGACGCGGCCCGCGAAGTTGGCGTCATTGGCATTCCGAAAGAAATCTTGCAACTGCTCGGCGAACTTAAGTACCGCACCAGCTATGGTCAGAACGTGCTCAAGCACTCCACCGAAATGGCGCACTTGGCAGCGGTCATCGCCGAAGAGGTTGGCGCTGACGTCAAGACCGCTCGCTATGCCGCGCTGGTCCACGACCTCGGCAAAGCCCTAACCCACAAAATGGAGGGCAAGCACCATCACATCTCTGGCGAGATCTTACGCAAGTACGGCGCGCCCGAAGAAGTCGCTCTAGCTGCTGAACAGCACCATGACGACGTCGAGGCCACCACGGTCGAGGCACTCATCATCCGCACCGTGGATGCCATCAGTGCCTCGCGCCCCGGTGCCCGCAACATCTCGGCCGAGAACTTTGGCGAGCGCATGCGCGACCTAGAAAACGTCGCCAACGGCTTCAAGGGCATCGAGAAGTCCTATGCTATCAGTGCCGGCCGCGAAGTCCGCGTCTTCGTGCAGCCCCAGGCCATTGATGACCTCAGCGCCATCAAGCTGGCCCGCGACATCGCCACCAAGATCGAATCGACCATGCAGTACCCCGGTACCATCAAGGTCAACGTCATCCGCGAAACTCGCGCCGTCGAATTCGCCAAGTAGCTACTAAGTTAAAAAACGCTTAAAATCTTGCAAATAACTATGGTCTGCCGGTGCAGAAGTAGTAAACTAAAAGTATGCCAACCACACTTACGCCCAAGGATTATGTGACCGCCGATGACCTCCAGAAGTTTGGCATGGATCTAAGCAAACGCATCGTTGACGATATAGCCGAGGTGCTGCAAGCCTATATGACGCACGTTGACGAGCGATTTAATAAAGTTGAGTCAAGACTCGGTAAACTAGAAACAAGCTCTGACATATTACAGGCAGGGTCCAATAAACTAGAGGCTGGACAACTTTATCTGACCAAGGCAGTCAATACGCTCCTAAAGGCGTAAAGAGCTCGTGATACTACAGTGAAAATTCTCTACGTCGGCGACGTCATGGGCGAAATGGGCCTGCAGATAATAGAGAAAGTTTTGCCCAAACTGCGCGCGGAGAAGTCGATTGACCTGGTAATTGCTCAGGCCGAGAACGTCAGCGAGGGCAAAGGTATCACGCAAGCCGATTTTCAGCGGCTGCAAAAGGCCGGTGTGGATTTTTGCACCGGCGGCAATTGGAGCCTGCACCGCGAAGACATCATTCCGGCCATGAGTGATCCCCAGCAGCCCATCATCCGGCCAGTTAATTATCCGGCCGGCACACCGGGCCTGGGCTTTAAATATATTAATGACGTACTGGTCATCAGCCTGCTCGGGCATATTGTGGGCAAGGATGCTGAAAAGCCCGTAGACAACCCACTTTTAATTATTGATAAGATATTGGAAGCCGAGAAATCTACCCACAAAATTGCCACGATTGTGAACTTCCACGGCGATTATTCCAGCGAGAAAGTCGTTATCGGCCACTACCTGGACGGCCGAGTCACGGCTGTGGTCGGCGATCACTGGCACGTGCCAACGGCCGACGCCCGGGTGCTGCCCGGCGGCACGGCACACATCTCCGACGTCGGCATGTGCGGCGCGCTTGACGCCAGCCTCGGCGTAACCTACGGCAGCATCATTCCGCGCTGGCGCGATGGCATCAGAACCCGGAACGCCCTAGAAGCCACTGGCCACAAGCAATTCAATGCTGTGCTGGTCGAAGTCGGCGAGACAGGCTCAGCCAATTCCATCGAACAAATCCGCCAGATAATTTCGTAATATCCGGACGTTCCCGAGTATCATTAAAAACTCATTATATTGTGCATACTACACTTGGCCTGGCTGGATTCAGCGCTTATAATAGACAGTCCAAGGAACAAGATGAGTTTAACTAAAGCTGACAAAAATGATGTGCGAGAAATAGTCCGCGAAGAGACGGCTGATATGCGCGTGGAACTGACTCGTATTGGCGGCT
>DATCFR010000063.1:0-4260 GCA_036509405.1 Saccharimonadales bacterium (SeqCode) | reverse complement strand
ATTCAGCTCCACGATCCGCGTCGAGGCCCCTGCATCGATCTTTTCGGCAACCACCACGTCGCGGGGAATTATGAAGCGGAACGGTCTTTTCTCGGCTTCCGCGGTGGCCCGTTTCATGATATCTTTGGCCACTTTAACTTCGGCCGGGTCATATAGGCTATCACCAATATTGACGCCCTTGGCCTTCAGAAACGTGTTCGCCATAGCACCGCCCACGGCCACCAGATCGGCAATCTCAATAAAACGTTGCATGACCTCAAGTTTATCGGCGATTTTAGCGCCACCGATAATGGCCATCAGTGGCCGCTGCGGGCTCTGCATGATGCTCGTTAGTACGTCCATTTCCTTCTCTAATAGCAGCCCGGCCACGCTTGGCAGATAATGGGTGACAGCCTCCAGGCTGGCGTCCTTACGGTGATCAACGCCGAAGGCATCGTTCACATATACGTCGGCCAAACCGGCCAATTGCTTGGCAAAATTCTTGTCATTGGCTTTTTCCTCAGGATGAAAACGCAGATTTTCCAGTAGCAGCACATCGCCTGTTTTCAGACCCTGGGCGGCCCGTGTTACTTCTTCGCCCACGCAATTATTGATGAACTCTACCCGTTGGCCCAATAGTTCACCGAGTCGTTCGGCCACTGGCGACAGGCTCAAGCCGGGGTTTAACCCTTCCGGTCGGCCCAGGTGCGAGCAAATGATGAGGGTTGCGCCCTGCTTTAACAGATAGCGCACCGTCGGCAGCGATTGCTGGATCCGATAATCGTCGGTAATGCGGCCGTCTTCCACGGGCACATTGTAGTCAGCCCGCAGCAGTACCCGCTTGCCCTTTAGATCGATGTCGCGAATTGTCTGCTTGCTAAACATGCCACCTCTTATTATATGTTCATTCTAGCACGCGCACTTTGATGGTATCGGTAGTGCCTACCACCCCCGGATGCTGGCCCGAAGCGGTCACGACTACGTCGCCCTTGTGCAGCACCTTGTTTTTGCGCAGCCAGTCAGTCAGCTTGGTAGCCGCTTGGGCGTCAACCGGCCGCACATAGCTTTTGGTGCCGTAGACTAGCACCAATTGCTGGGCCGTGCGAACATCGCTGGTGACGGCAATCAGCGGAATCGTTGAACGGTGAGCGGCAATTTGCAGCGGTGTGGCACCGGATTTCGTCTCGGCCACAATGGCCGCGGCATTAATGTCTTCGGCCAGCTTCAAAACGGCCGTGCTAATGGCGGCCTGGCGGCTCGATTCTTCATTTTCCGGAAACGTTACCTTGAGCGGGGCGTGGTCTTGGGTGTAGAGGATGACCTTTTTCATGGTCTGGACCGATTCCAGCGGAAAAGCGCCGCTGGCGGTCTCGTCGCTCAGCATGACGCAGTCTGCCCCCACAATAACAGCGGTGGCGATGTCTGAAACTTCGGCCCGGGTCGGTTCCGGCCGGTCGCTCATGCTGGCCAGCATTTGCGTTGCCACAATAGTCGGCGTGGCGTGGCGGCGTCCCAGCCCGATAACCTTGCGCTGCACAATCGGCACGCTCTCCGCCTCGGTTTCAACCGCCAGGTCGCCGCGAGCAATCATGACCGCATCGCTTGCCAAAACAATGGCTTCCACATTATCAACCGCCGCTTTGGTCTCAATCTTGGCGATAACTTTAGCTGCGCTGTTCAGGCTTCTCAGCAGCTTCTTTAGCCGTAAGATATCATCGGCCGTTTGCACGAAACTGAGCGCCACATAATCAATATCCTGCGCCGATCCGTACACCAGATCTGCCCGATCCTTGGCGGTGATAATGTCGCCGTCAAAGTCGGTGTCCGGCAAATTAATGCCCTTGCGCTTAATTAAAATGCCCTCATTATGGGCCTCGACCTGCACCACGCCGCCACGCACGCTAGTAACTTCGGTGCGCACTTTGCCGTCATACAGATACAGCCGCTCACCCCGCTTTACTTTCTTGCTCAGATCATACTGCGTCGGCAAATGACCGCTGGCCGCATAGTCGGCATTATATGCGAAGCTTAGCGTCTGCCCTTTACGTACGTTGACGATGCCGTCAAAATCACCGAGCCGGATCTTCGGCCCCTGCAAATCCTGAATAATGGCCACTGGTTTGCCACAGACCTTGGCAGCCTCGCGCACCCATTGGATCTGCTGGGTACGCTCTTCCGGCGTGCCATGGCTAAAATTCAGCCTGATGCCGTTCACACCGGCCTCAATCAGCTCCAAAAGCGCCTCGTAGCTGTTAGTGGTCGGCCCCACCGTGGCGATAATCTTCGTCCGCTTGAAACTCTGTAGCGGCACGTTTGGCGGCGTGTCTGTTTGCGGCATGTACTGTTTGCCCATCTTTTCTATCATGTTAATGCTTTCGTACCAGTATATCGCCCGCACCCGGGAATGGAAAGAGTACGTCGCTGTGCACACTAATGTTGATATATATCAAAAAGTATAGTATAATGTGAATATATTCGTAGTATTTGGAGGTTCAATTATGGCTCAACTCACAGGTGAAGGCTCATCAGTAAAGCGCGTCGTATCCACCGCCGCTAAGGCCAGTTTAGGTTTATTAATGATCAGTGGCGGTTCCGCCGCCGCTCAGACTCGCTCCGCAGAAGGCCGCGCCGCCGCTTCGGTTCCAGCCGTAGTTCATGCCCTGCCGTCTCTGCCCCGCAATTCCAGCGCGGCTAAAGCGCTTGAACAGGCTCTGGAGCGGCGAGTACCGCCGCTACTCGACCCACGTGACACAGTCCTTTGGGGCGGCCCTAACGGCGACGCCCAAGGAACCACATTGCCTATAGCTACCTCTGTTAACGGCCAAGCCGAATACATCATACCGCTACACACCGGCCGGACTCTCAGCCGCCATGAAATCGCCACTATGAGCCTTAAGCGCTACAACCGCTACCTGGCTGAGTCGTACAAGACCCTCGACCTTAAGGTAATACCGAACCCCGTCACGATCGTTGACGGCACGCAGTACTCCTCAGCTCTCGATCCAAACAAATTCCTAGATCCTATCGGCACTTTCGCAGGCAAAATCACTGATAACACCCTCGGCTTCCAGCCGGCCGTCCACGTGAGATTGTCAGATGGTTCAGCACCCCTAGAACCTATCGGTTTCACTGCTCCCAATCCTGATAGCATCGGCTAAGTCAGCTTCTTAGGCCGATTCTTTAGTCACTACCCCCGCGCCTATTAAGACGGCAGCCAGTGCTAGAATTTCGCCACCTGGTTGTGATTCGATTATTCTCTCTTGCGTCTGGGATTGTCGTTCATGCGCACTCATGGTGCGAGACACAGCTTCACCGCTCACTTTAGCCCATCCATCGCGTGCAACACGCCGTCTCGTCTCTCTCAGTAGATCTAATTCTGCATCGACAAAATTAACAATACGGCTAGCCCGCAGCATCAGTTCATCCCGCCCCATCATTTCCATTGGGGGTTCGATTTCGGGAACCAAGGAAAGGTGAAAACCCCCATCCGAGCCTTGGCCTAACGGAGAGTCAAGTTGCGGCCGTTGTCCGTCAGGAGGTTGATACAATTCTGCTGTGGGTGCTGGCGATGCCATAATTTTGTTGGTTTAGTAGTTATTTTAGCCTTACAATCCTCATTATCTACCTGGATTTTAAAAAAGCAAGCGCTAAGATTGACAGGCATTAGCGTTTTGCCTACTATTGGGCTATGGAAGATAGTTCCTCCGAGCCGCACGGCCATTCCGCCCACCACCCGCACCACGCCACCTACGGCCAGTCAGGCAAGGTAATAGAGCCGGTCGAAACGGACGATACTGCTGATGAATCTACCATCGCAGTACCCGTTCACCACCACGCAGAAAGTGAACTTCCAATACCTCCCCAGCCCTTTACGCCCCGAGAAGATCCAGTACTGCCGCCACCGCCTCCACCGATTCCACCTGCCGAACCGGCCACTCAAAGCATAACCGTTGATCCGGATCACCCCCTAGCCGTTTCTGAAGTCTATAGCACCTACGGCATCGAGTATCTGATCATGTTCGTCAGTCTGGCGGCCGCAGCTATCGGACTCGGCTCGCTGCTCGACGCCATTGTCGATCTGGTCGGCAGCAAGTCGGGCGGCTCGCTCGGCGCCTTCCTCAATCCCTACGCCGAAGCCGCGCTGATTGTCAGTTTCCCCATCTTCGTCTTTCTATTCTTGCGCCTTGAATCAAAGGAAGAAGCCGACCCTTCCCTCATTGCCGACGCCAGCCGCCGCCGCGGCATGCAAATCGTCCTGGTTATCAGCTTCGTGGTTATACT
>DATCFR010000062.1:0-2010 GCA_036509405.1 Saccharimonadales bacterium (SeqCode) | reverse complement strand
GGTTTATCAATCACGCCCTCGTAGACCCGCAAGTTTCTGAGTGCGCCTGCTACCCGGCGCAACTCCACGGTACCGCTGAGGCCGAGTAAACTAGCCAACGACAGCTTATTACTGACGAGGCTTGATCGCTTAATTCCCATTTCTCTCATAATGTTTGCATCAGATTCGACTGCCATCAATTCTAGTAATTGTTTTTGGGCATCCCTTATGGGACGTCGCGTACCTTCACGGGTTACTTTAAAAGTAGGCAGCTGCCTCAATCGCTCCTCGGGAATGGGTATAAAGATATTAGCTTTACCCTTAGGGGCACCCAATTTGCGGTGAATAGCAGCTGAGCCCCACATGACATCCTTGGCGAGCAGATTTAGGTTGGCTTGGATGGCCTTATTCTCCATACCTTGGGCTGCGAGTAAAAGAATTTCGTATTCAATGCCGCTCAGGCTGTCTACCTGAGGAGCTTGCGGGTCGGCTTCTTCGGCGATATCCCGACAGGCTATCAATACGGTCTCTCCGGCTCTTTTTACAACCCCGGGCTGAGTCGCGACTGATTGAGGGGTTGATCTTAATAAGTCCGCAGTGGGCCAGTCCTCCCTTCCCTGAGCGGGAAAAGAAGGTACCACGCCTACGCCAATCATTATATCGAACCTCGCATCAGTATATTATAATATTATTTTATGTATAAGACAAATGTAATTAGCTAGATGTTTAGTGCGCGTAGAAGCCGCGGCCCGTTTTGTCGGGCAGCATGGCGATGCTGACACCGGCGCTCGTGAGTGTTTTGATGACCTGTTCGTCGCCGATAGAGCCGCTGGAAGCTAAAATGGCCTTAACGCCGGCTTTGGCTAATAGTTCCGGGCCATCAGGAAACGGGAAGAAGCTATCGCTGTAGGCTACTGATCCGGACAGTTTTTGCTTGTTCAGAGTGACTTTTAAGATGAAAGAGTCGCCTTCTTCGCTGAGCTGAGGGAACTCGTTGGTAGTGCGTGTCAGGGCTAGTTGGGCGGCGCCGACTCGGTCTTGCTGGCCGACGCCGTTGCCAATCAGCTGGCCGTCTTGGACCAGCGTGATGGTGTTGCTGTTGGAGGTTGCCCCGACGGCCCAGGCCAACACCATGTCATGTTTTTGGCGCTCATCCAGCTGGCCGTGAAATTGCATGTAATCGGCTGATAGGTCGAGCACGAAGTCATAGTTCGGCTGTTCTAATACGCCGCCGCGGACTGGGCGTTGGCGTCGGCCGTGATCAAGCGATTTTTCGCTGAGATCGGCTAGGGCCGAATTGACCACCACGCGCAACTTATTACGGCTGAGCAGTTCAAGCGCCTCTTTTGTGACACTGGCGCCGATCACGCCGTCGAGCAGACGCGGCTTGTCGCCGTCCATGGCGTGATGCATGAGGGCTTGGGCGACTGCCTCGTCAATTTCGGCGTTAATCATGATGACGCCGCCGAAAATGGCGCGGGTATCGCCGGCCAGCATCTTCTGGACGGCTTCGACTGGCGTGCCACTAATGCCTGCACCGCAGGCGTTGCCATGCTTGACGCCGACCGCGATTGACGGCACTTTGCCGAAGTTGCGTTCAAAACCGGCAGCAAGATGGGCGACGGTTTGCAGCAAGCGGTCGATGTCAGTCATGTTGACGTAGCTGCGCTCCATGCCTTGCACATGTTCGAACTGATCAAGTCCCAGCGGATCAACCTCAGCGCGATTGTCGGCGTAAAAAGCTGCGGGCGCCTGCTGCGGATTTTCGCCATACTTAGTCGGCGCGTTAATCGTGGCAATAAGGCCGCTGACATTTGCACCCCCAAGATACTGAGCCGAAGTAGTGACATAGCGAGCAACCTCGTATTCGGCGCGGGCTGCCAGTTCTTGCAAAAACTTTTCTTCATCGGGCCGACCGGCCTTGAGCCAGTCTACAACTGGCTGGCGCTGTTCGGCGTGCGACAGCACGATGCGGCCGCCTTTGGCGGCACTGCGCAGCATGGTCGGGCCGCCAATGTCGGTTTGCTCAAT
>DATCFR010000061.1:0-4967 GCA_036509405.1 Saccharimonadales bacterium (SeqCode) | reverse complement strand
ATGTGCGCCTGGGCTGGTTGCTGGGGCTGGTGGTCGGCACGCCGGCTCGCGCGCTGCTGTTTATCTTCCTTGGCGCGCTCGGCGGCAGCCTGATGACCGTGCCGTTCTTGGCCAGCGGCCGTTTAAAGCGCAGTAGCGTTATTCCTTTCGGCCCATTTCTGATCCTCGGTGCAATTATTGTGCAGCTCTTCGGTGCCGACATCCTCGACTGGTATCGTCAGACATTCATTACTTTTTAACCTAGTGCCAACAGATACCGCTTATGGTATACTCAGCATGATATGAAAGGTGGCAAAAACAGACAGCCGCTCGGGTACACCATTATTGAAGTCATGATCGTACTGGCTGTCTCGGGTGTCATGTTCTTGATCGCGGCCAGCTTTATTAACGGCAAGCAGGCCCGTTCCGCCTTTACCGCTGGAGTGAACGACATGGCTTCTCAAATCCAAGACACCGTTGAACAGGTCACCGATGGCAAGTACAGCGACATACCTCTATCCTGTAGCACCGGCGGCGGCAATTTAACGTTTCCGGTCGGTGGCGCTCAGGGCACGAACAGCGACTGTGTCTTCCTGGGCAAATTATTCCGTTTTACCACTAATTCTCCCAACTACACTCTTTCGTCATTAGCGGGCAAGCGCTCCATAGGCGACGTAACTCCTACAATCAGCCCAGGCGCAGGCGACGTTGACCCGACTATTATTCCACTCCTCAGCGTGGCCCAGACTATCCCGCAATCCCTGAACGTGACGGGCATTTCAGTAACTGATGCCACCTCCCATGCGACGGCCTCTAATACCTACTATGTTTTCGGTTTTGCCCAAAGTTTGGGCAGCTCCGATGGCAGTTTTGAAGCCGGCGGCCAAACCATCTCCCTCATCTATTCTCAAGCTGGTTCGGGGGCGGTAGATAGTGCAATCAATGATCACATCGGCTATGCGCAAGCCGTGACCTTGTGCCTCAGTGACGGCAACCAGCAAGCCAGATTGGTTCTGGGGGGCGCTGGCAGCCAGTTCAACGTGGATGTGCAGCGCTTGAACCCGGGGGCGCCATGTCCATAAAACCTTTCAAACGCGGCGACCACCGAGGCGATACCATTGTTGAGGTGATTATAGTATTGGCTATACTCGGCTCGGCGATTAGCATTTCCTATGCCACCGCCAACCGCAGCCTGCTTGATGCTCGCCAGGCTCAGGAAGCTTCACAGGCTACTGAGCTAATCCAATCCCAGCTCGAGAGTTTGCGCACCATGGCTGATAACCCGAAGCTCGATAATCTCGGCAATCCTGATCCTAATTATATTTTCCCACCGGCCCAGCAGCCATTCTGTTTGGTGGTAGACAATACCGGTACCTCGAATATCCATTTTCCCGCCGACCCTGGGGCACCCTGTCACCTCAATAATTTATACGATATAACCATCACCTATCATCCGAGCGGGCTGGTGCCAGTCGGCGGTGCTTTCACAATCACCGCCACTTGGGACGACGTCGAGGGCCAAGGCCAGGACACGGCCAGCCTCGCTTATAACTTATATCCAACACCGGAGTCGCCATGAAACAGCAGCGCTTAACCCGCAAGGCCCAGAGAGGCTTCACCATCATCGAACTGATGATAGCCACCAGCGTGTTATCAGTTATTTTGCTACTGGTAACTACCATGATGATTAGCATTGGCAATCTGTTCTACAAGGGTGTTAACCAAGCCAGAATACAAGATGCTGTCCGCAGCACCGCCGACGAAATCTCCCAGCAGCTTGAATTAAGCGGCAGCGTCCCCAAGCTGGGCACCGATTCAATTGGCGGCGTCACCGTCAACATGTATTGCATAGGCTCCACACGCTACTCGTACGTATTGAACACTCAAATGGGTTCGAGCTTGCCGCATATATTGTGGCGCGATAACCCCACTTCTGGCTGTGATCCGGGAACTGGCCCCGGCACCGGCGTGGCTGCCAACCTAACAGTCGCGAACCCGAATAACGGCGGCGACGCCACTAACGGTGCCGAACTAGCCAGCCCGAACTCCCGTTTAACCGCCTTTTGCATCGGTAGTCTTGATGCGACCGGTGCCATTTGTACCTACAATTTGACCTCGCCCTATACCATCTCCGTGGGCATGGCCTATGGTGACAACACGTTATTAGCCAATTTGCCCGGTATCAATGCCGTGTGCAACGGCAGTGTAGGCGACCAATTCTGCGCCACGGCTCATCTAACCACTACAGTGGCGAACCGCTTATGAAATGGAGTACAATAACACATGTCCATGCCTAAACTAACAAATACCCGGCAATTAAGCGGTAATGAACGAGGTTTTGCCTCGATTGTCATCGCTTTGACGCTGATTATCGTGCTGGCGCTGCTGACAGTCGGCTTCGCCCAGCTGGCCCGCCGCGAGCAGCAGACCGCCCTCAACAAGCAGCTGGCCAACCAAGCCTACTACGCCGCCGAAAGCGGCATCCAGGACGCCGTCCAAGATATTAACAACGGTGTTATTTGCAGCAATGCCATCACGCCGCTGACCTGTCCGGTGACTACCGCCGATCCTGACCACTGTATGAACGTGCCCGGCGGCCTAACCTTCCACCCAACGGTCGGTGCAAATGGCGCCACCTATTCCTGCCTGCTCGTCGATTTAACCCCCAAGAGCTTAGTCATTGATAAAACGCCGCCCAACAGCGGCGAAAATCTGTACTTTTCGACCACCTCACCTAATCCGCTTGATCAGCTGACCATTCAATGGGGCAGTAGCAACTCGGGTCATAAGTCATTCCAAGGCAGCATCCCGGCTGCAGGCTCGGAGTTTCCACCCCAGGCCAACTGGCCGAATGGTGGCGGACCGCTACTACTGTTTAGCCTGACCCAGGTTGGCGCCGCGGGTAGCATCAGCCGGGCCAATCTGATCAGTAACACCTTTAACACCTTTCTCTACCCGGCCCAAAGCGGTACCTCATCAGTCGCTTTTGCTTCGGCTCAGGGCCAGGTTATATCGGGTGACTGCGATCCGACCAGTGCTTCCGCCTATCCCTGCAGCGCGACCATTACTGGTCTGAACGGTCACGGCAGCGACTACGTCATGCACTTCAATAATTATTATGACGACGTCAACGTCTACGTGACCGGCAAAGATACTGGGGGCAATGACGTCACCTTTACTGGCCAGGACAAAATCGATGTGACCGGCAAGGACCACAATGTACTGAAGCGTCTCGAAGTGCGCATGAAAGCCGACGGCTCAGATGGCAAAATCATTCCTGACAATCTTGAATCCAATCAAGCTGTCCAGTCCCAAGATCTCTGCAAACGCCTGCAAACCCGGCCGGCCACCTTTGACTCCGGCCCCAACACCGACTTTATCAGCCCCACGACGGGCAGCGATGTCAACACTTCCACTACTGACCCCTGTAATCTTAGCAACTAGCAGCTATTGCCGGTGAAACTTCTCGTGCACAGCTCGCAAGTGCGGGTCGGTGACATGGGTATAAATCTGGGTGGTCGCGATGTTGCTGTGGCCTAACAGGGCTTGCACGGAACGTAAATCGGCGCCGTTCATCAGGAGATCGGTGGCGAAAGAGTGCCGGAGGGTGTGCGGGCTAACGTGCTTAGTAATGCCAGCCAGCCGCGCGGCCCGCGCTACCAGCCGTTGCACGCTGCGGGCCGTCAGCCGGTGAAAGTTGCCGGATAAATCGACCTTTTTGCTGCCGTTATAACGGATAAACAGTGGTCGGGCGGTGTCTTCGCGCTTGCTTAGGTAGTGCTCGACCCACTTGGCTGCCTCGGGACTCACAAAAATCGGCCGGTCTTTCTGGCCCTTGCCGCGGACCATGAATTCTCGCCGCTTCAGGTTGATGCTGTCACGGTCTAGGCCGACCAGTTCGCTGACGCGCAAGCCCGAGCTAAACAATAATTCCAAAATTGCCCGGTCGCGCAAGCCGCCCAAACTGTTCAAATCTGGCTGGGTGAACAGCCGCTCGACCTCTTCCTCCGTTAAAAACGTCACCTGCTTGCGCTGAGTGCGGGCTAGCTCGATCTTGTCGGCCGGCAGGGCAGGGATGTCGCGCTTGGCGCAGTACTTCAGGAAGCTGCGCAGGGCGATCAGATGGTAATTTTGTGTGGTTTTGCCTAGTTCATCAGAGGTGTTGGTGCCCAGCCGGTTGAGCCACAGCCGCCATTTGCGGATTAGCTCGGGATCAATATCAGCCACTTTGATGTCGCCGGCGAAATCAATCAGCCGTGTTAAATAGTGGTCATAATTCTGAATCGTCTTCTGCGAGCGGTTCTGCTCGATTTCCAGATATTCCAGAAAATCCGTCTTAGCTTTGGCGAATACCATAATCACATTGTACGACATTGCCGTTCCCGCTGACAGCCGATCTCATGCTAGAATATAAGCAGTAAATAGGATCCTCACAAATATGGAACGAACTTTGATTATTGCGAAGCCCGACGCCCTGCAGCGCGGCCTCATCGGCGAAATTATTACCCGCTTGGAGCGCAAGGGCCTCAAGCTTATCGGCATGAAAATGGCCAGCCTAGACGAAGCTATGCTGCGCGGCCACTACGCCGAACACGTCGACAAGGGCTTTTACGCCGGCCTGGAACAATTTATGAAAAGTTCACCGGTCGTGCTGATGGCGTGGGAAGGCTTCGAGTGCGTCGATTCCGTCCGCAGCTTGGTTGGCGCCACTAATCCACGTCAAGCCGCGCCTGGTTCCATCAGAGGTGATCTAGCCATCGGCACCGGCCGCAACCTCATCCACGCCTCAGATTCCAAGCAAAGCGGCCAGACCGAAATCGCCAGCTTCTTCGCGGATGAAGAATTGTTCGACTACGACAAGTCCGAATACATGCACATCTACGAAGACGCCGAGCGCGCCTAACCCATAAACTGATACAATTTATGACAGACGCTTCGCTCGTGTCTACAAAAAATGCCACCGGCAATTTTTGCCCTTGTAGTTCAAT
>DATCFR010000060.1:0-4992 GCA_036509405.1 Saccharimonadales bacterium (SeqCode) | reverse complement strand
ATAGGCAGCGGTAATTATTGGTTGCCGAAAGACGTTAAAAGCGAGCTTAAGCTCGTAGATGTGCGCAAGTTTGAGAATGGCCTAGCACATCTTCAGTATAGTAAGGTTTGAGCCCCAGCACATATGAAGACTATTCCTGAAGTCGATGCATACATCAGCTCTTTGCCGCCATGGCAGCAAGCAGTCTGCGAACGGGTCCGAGGCTTAATTCATCAAGCCGAACCAGATATAGTCGAAGAAATAAAGTTCAAAAACCGTCCATACTTTACATTGGAGGGTAACGTCTGCGCCTTGCTGGCCGCCAAAGATCACGTCAATGTATTTATCTACGACCCAATCACGTCAGACCCTTCAGGCATTATCAATCAGGGCCACGGCAATGCCACGGCCCGCTCCATACAGATATATAGGGATGACCCAATCGATGGCGAGGCTTTTGTTGCCTTAATTAAGGCGGTAGTGTCGAATAATCGAAAAGGCGGCTGGCGCAAGCTCAAGAAGGGTTAGCATTTTATTAAGTTTCTTGCGGCGCGGGCGATTTTGCTGAGATACTGGTAGTTCATGCTACAAGACGAGGCGCTCGATATTTTGAAGCTGGGACACAATGTGTACCTGACCGGCGCTGCCGGCAGCGGCAAGACGTATGTCCTCAACCAGTACATCAAGTATCTGCGGCAGAATAATATCGTGGTTGGCGTCACCGCTAGTACGGGCATTGCCGCCACGCACATGAACGGTATGACCCTGCACTCCTGGGCCGGCTTGGGCATGGGCGACGCAATTGATATCGAACGGATCCTGGCCAAGTCGAGTCTCAAAAAGCGCATGGCCGAAACAAGAGTGTTGATTATCGACGAGGTGTCGATGCTTGACGGCCATGTGCTGGATGCCGTCGATGCCATTACGCGGGGGTTTAAAGATAAAACAAAGCCATTCGGCGGGCTGCAGGTTGTGTTGAGCGGTGATTTATTTCAGCTGCCGCCAGTGACCCGGACCGGCGAGCCATTTTTTGTATTTAACTCAGAGGCGTGGAAGTCGATGAGCCTCAAGATTTGCTATCTTGAAGAGCAGCATCGCCAGGACGACAGCAATCTTCTGGGTATCCTGGAGGCGATACGGTCCAACAGCGTCGATGAAACGCACTTTGAAGAACTCAGCGAGCGCATGCGCTCAGTGCCCGACGGCCAGGACATCATCAAGCTGTACACGCACAATGCCCATGTTGACGACATTAATCAGACAGCATTAAACAAGCTTAAGACCGAGTCCAAAACGTACCAAATGACCGGCAAAGGCCGCCAGAGCGCAGTCGAGTCACTGGCCAATCGATGTCTGGCACCGGAGCAGTTGGTGTTGAAGCTGGGCGCCGAGGTCATGTTCGTGGCCAACAATCCGGCCAAGCAGTTTTATAACGGCACGCTTGGCAAAGTTATTAAATTTAACAATGACGGTAAGCCGGTCATCCAAACCAAGCAGCGCCTGATAGCCGTTGACGAGCACACCTGGAAAACCGAAGATGGCGATAAAACCATTGCCGAGGTCACGCAGTTGCCGCTGCGGCTAGCGTGGGCAATCACGATTCATAAGAGCCAAGGCATGAGTCTCGACGCGGCCGAGGTAGACCTTTCAAGATCATTTGAGCCGGGCATGGGCTATGTGGCTTTATCCCGGGTCAGAAGCCTCGAGGGGCTGTACATCAAAGGCATTAATAATATGGCGATGGTGGTGAACCCGCAGATTATTGAACTCGATGCGAAGCTGAAAGCCCGATCTCAGCAAGCTGTTTCGGGCTTAAAGGCGATTAACAAACAGACAATCGAGCAGCACCACCAGACCGTGCGCCGCGCCCTCCGGCCCGAAGAAGACAAGTTATTAGAAGAGTATGATGAAGCAATCTTCAAAAAGCTCAAAACCTGGCGTACCAAACTGGCCACCAAGCAAAGCGTGCCGGCCTACGTGATCTTGCCAGATAAAACCCTGAAATTAATTGCCGCCATACTGCCCAAGAACGCCCAGCAGCTATCGCGTATTAGCGGCATTGGTACCCAAAAGCTAGAAAAATACTCAAGCGACATTCTCGAGCTGACAAAATGACTGCATCGTGGTGCCTGGATTTGTTACAATGAGTGCGACAAGGAGGAACATACTATGAAAAAGAATACATACGACGACCAGGGGTGCTTTTGAGCCAATGAGCAAGAGACGGCGCAGTTTCCCTTCCGAAACTCACGTCCAGCGAGGTACTCGTACAATTAAAGGCGGTAAGATTGAACTGTTCGAACGCCTCGGCAATAATGACCCATGCCCATGCGGATCAACCCGCCGCTTTCAAGAATTGCTGCCGCAACAGCGGCCGCTTTTGACGGCGTAGGCCGAGCCACTTACCAGCGCTAGCAATAGTTGAGGCAGCTCCGTATATGTTGACAATATATACATTAAGTATTATAATTGCCTGATCATATCAGATTAAACTAGATAAGAGCACTCGATGCGAAGGCGACTATCCCCTCACAGCAAGTAAACGGCTGACCCCTTGTATTCCCCTTATGATTAGGTTAGAGTAAAGATAATTTCATAAACGCCGGAAAATGAACGCGTACGGCCGCGGATGAATGGAAAGTCCATTAACATCCGCGGTTTTTATTATGCTCCGGTAGCTCAGTTGGATAGAGCAGTAGCTTCGTATCTACGGGTCGGGGGTTCGAGTCCCTCTCGGAGTACCAGCTTAATACAGCTGGTAATACCAATCTAAAAAGGCAAAATCCCCGAACACCATATCGGGTCGGGGATTTAGTAGCTTCGTATCTGCTTATGAGTATAGCGGAGGGGTTAAATATGGTCAATAATTACTTGTTACAGCAGGAATACGATAAGGTGTTGACAACGTACCTTTTGTTTGCTACAATTAAAGGTATGAGATATTCATTTAAGGACTTTAAGACCGAGTACCCAGACGATGACGCTTGCCTGAAAGCTGTGTTAGAAAATCGTTATGGTACTACCTGTCCGAAGTGCGGTGTAATCGGTACTAAGTTTTATAAAATCACTGGGCGCAAGGCGTTCTCTTGCTTGAATTGTCGCCAGCATATCTACCCTCTAGCCAGCACTATATTCCGCAAGTCGGAAACTTCTCTGTGGAACTGGTTTTATGCTATCTACCTGTTCTCTGTGTCTAAGAATGGCGTTAGCGCAAAGGAACTTGAGCGACACTTAGGCGTAACGTATAAGACCGCATGGCGTATGTGTAAGCAGATTAGGCTACTCATGGAGCAGGACGGCGAGATACTTACTGGCGAGGTTGAAGTTGATGAAACTTATGCGCCCTCGCGCAAACACCCCAGAGCTTTAGGACACAGCAAAAAGCAGGTTATCTTTGGTGCTGTTGAGCGCAACGGACGAGTAAACGCCAGCCACGTTAGAAGTGCCGGGGTTAGGGTTTTAATGCCGATAATTGAGGGTAACGTGGAAGCAAAAGCCACGATCTATAGCGATGAAGCAAGCGTTTATAAGACCCTAAATAAGCGTGGTTACTCGCACACGACAGTAAACCACTCTAGGCTTGAATATGTACGAGGTACGGCTCATACGAACACCATAGAGGGATTTTGGAGCCAGCTTAAGCGGAGCATAGACGGCACATATCATGCCGTGTCACCCAAGTACCTACAGAGCTACATAAATCAGTTTGTGTTTCAGTACAACTTTAGGGGTCTGCCTACTTGCCCTGTTCTTTTGGAACGGGCTGCGAAGCTTTCTTAATCAGTCGCTTAAAGAGTTTCTTGCTCATATACCCATTATACCTTTAATTTTCATCCACTGGGCCGTATACAGAGGTGCCATCAATTGCAAGGTTATGTAGGGTAATTTTCTTGTCAGTACCGCTAACATCGCAAACAAATAGAATTTTATCACCCGTTGTCTTATTCTTGCCATCCCACTGTAGGCTATATATCTTATCCCCATTAGCGGCGTGCGAGCCACTATCATTGTATTGCGGATTATAGGACAGAGTTACTATAGAGGTGGTTTTTATATTTATGTATTTTTGGAGTAAAGCAGCGTCTTGGCAGTAGTTCTCTGCGGCATTTTGATCTAGTGTTTTCTTATCTGCAACTGAGCTTGTACCACTGGTGTTTTTTGTCGAATGAGCGACAGGTTTTTTGTGGTGGGTTATGGATACAATCACCACGACAACAATTATCAAAAGAATTAACGGTATTATGAACCCTTGCTGGTTTTTGTTGTTCTTCATAGGTGAGCCTCCATTTGTGTAATAAAAAAGGACAACCATTGCTGACTGTCTAGATCTTTCAAGCAGGGTTTCCCAAGCTACACAATGACTGCCCATTTTCGCTTAGGAATAAAAAATCCCTGCTAATTTGAAATAATCTAGACCCTATTATGTTAGCACAGAGAGTTAATTTTGTTTACTTGCTGTGAGGGGATAGTCGCCGATGCGAAATGTTGCTTTACTGCATAACCCTGTTTTAGAATATCGGCCCGATAGTAGTGTGCCAGCTAATATTACTGCTGTTGGAGAACGAATAGCAAGCATGCTGGGAGGAGAGTTAAAAGCTCTTGATGAAGCAGGCGACAATCCTTATTTTATGCCATTCGCTGCCGTACATGAACCGCTGGCAGCAAAGGTTGGTATTTCAGGCTCGGGTGATGTATACAGTGGAATCGTTAAAGAGCCTGAGCATGCCGATAAGGGCATGTTGCATGAAGTGCCGAGCGACGATTCACCTCACCCTGCTTGGTACTCACGTACGTTTGCTCAATCATTACCGGGACTAGTCTTACCAGGATTCACCACATTTAGTCCGGAAGATGCCATCAATGCATTTGAACTTCTGCAAGAACAGAACCTTGCAGCTCGTTTCAAAGACCCTTCAAATACGGGCGGGTTGGGTCAGCATCCCATCTCGACAAAAGAGGATCTCGAATTACTCATAGGTGAGCATGGCGAAAAGCTTGCCGCGGTAGGCGCCG
>DATCFR010000059.1:0-6213 GCA_036509405.1 Saccharimonadales bacterium (SeqCode) | reverse complement strand
CTTAGCCTTAGCCCTAGTAGTAGTTCGCACAGGGCGCGGCCTGTCTATTAGGCGTACATATAAAACCGCCGAAAAGCGAGCCGAGTATACAGCTTCTATGCTAAGTTCTATTTCCATTGATACACAGCAACGCATAAGCGGTCTACCCGAAGACGAGCCGAGTGCCTCGGATTTACAAACGAGCAGTGATAGGCTAGGGAACGCTTCATTGCGTCTCGTAAGTCAAAGAGAGAAAGTCGGGCGCATTTATAAAGATGAGGCTAGACAGATTTGGCCAAATAAAAAGAACGTCAAAACAGCTGCAGGCACCCTGACTAATGTGGCAACTCGGGGTAATACAGTCCTTGATGAAGGCGCAGGCGTAGTCAAAAACCTCGATACGCTTAGATTCACCACAGAGCAGGAAGTAGATAGGTTTGACCTAGCAGTTAATGAAGTAGCTAGCGAAGCAGTAGGGCTAGAAAATGATGGCTGGGAGTTGGGTGAATTAAATGAGCAAGCAGCTAGTCTTGCTGCAGTCAGTAAGGAAGCCGCCGATTTGATAGGCGAAGGCCACATGAAGAAGCCGAAAGACCTACTAGAAGCTCATGTAGACGCAGTAAGCGACCTAAAGCAAACTATAATTGCTTTGCCAGAGCGCCGCGCGGCAGCTGATGCCGAAGTTGAACAGCAACCAAACGCAATTAAAGCTAATGAAGGCGTAGTCGCAGCCACCAAATCCAAGCTGACAGCACTGCAGAGGGACTATGACCCCACATGTTATAAAGATTTTAAAACCCTGGCTAACGATCTCGATACCCATTTGACTGCCTTACGATCCGTACAAGATAAAGCTGCAGCTTTAGTAGGGATCAAATCTGTATCTGCTGTAGAAGAATCGGAAAGACTAGCAGCGTGGTTTACAGAGATTCAAGCGACAATTGGCCGCGAGGCTGAAGGGCTTGAAAACCACACCAGTCATTTGGAGGCTATCCAGACAAATCTGCCAGATGCCCTGGCCAAACTGGGATCGACTCTTCAAAAGGTGCATAAGTCTGCATTTGAGAAGCATGCTGCTGATATAGAAGATGCTACCAGAGAGGCTATAGCCGATCTAGAAGCTAGATTTGAGAGATTCACGAGCCTTAAAGTTGAAATTGATAAACCAGCTTACTTGAAAATACAGACCGCCATCGAAAAGTACGCAGCCGAAGCGGCTGAGCTAAAAGAGCAGGCCAAGACCGAAAGAGAAGAAATAGCAGGTTTTCGCAGGAGGCCTCCTGTAGACATAGGAAACATAGAGTACGTATTAAACGAACTGAGATCACTCGAGCGCAAGCATGGCCGGCCCGTTACCAACGCCATCGGGCATTTGCTCGGCACCACAATACCGAAACTTGATATGGAACAGGATAGAGAGGGTCTAAAAGAGCAGAAGGAAAGAGTACATCATCTGAAAGAAAGAATGTGGGATGGCCTTGGAGCTGCAAATCGGGCCATACATGCAGAAGAAAAGAGGCTTCACCAACAAGAAGTAGACCGGAGGCGAAGACAGGCTCGGGCGGAGGCTGATGCGCATGCGAGAGCGTGGAGAGAGACTCCTTGGCCCCGGTAGTAATTTGCAAGAATGCTTTTTAACTAAGAAGCGGCTCCGCAAAGCTCACAGCAATTGAATCAGCGCCGGCCATGACACTCTTATGCTGCTTGTGTGCAACATAGGCCACAAAATGCTGCACACCGCCTGCTTCTCGAATCAAACGATCGTTGTTCCCGTCACCAACACCTATAGCGAAATCATCCAACTCTAGAGCAAGTACTTGTTGCGCCTTACCGTCATCGAGAGCGGTTAATCGATCTTCGAAACCTGAGATCACACCATTGCGATCGTACGTAAGTTTATTAGCATGGACATGGCTGGGATCTGCGCCAACTGCAACCAATGACGGCATAATTAAATCTTCAACGCCGCCGGAAACAGCAAAAAATCGATTACGTATGATAGCGACTCTGTCCTTTCTCCGTTGTAGCGAGGTGTCAGTGTGTTTTACGAGTTCCTGGCCGACTTGCCGGACTTGCTCGCGTGTAACGCCTTTTGACCGCAATACTTCCACTCGAAGGCTGAATGATTCATGAAATCCCACGCCCGTGCCGCCCATACAGGCATCAGTAACGTGTCTAAAATCTTCGGCTTCTTGTTCGCTCAGCACTTGCTGCGCCAAATGATCAAGTGTTTCTACGCTCAACGCGGTGCTATCAATATCAGATATCCAAAATGGCTCTGGATGCTCAGCTAGTGTCGCTTGCAAAGGGGCGAGGTTAGGGGATATAGAAGGCATAAGTCAAATAACTAAAAAGGTTGATAATGGTGCAGGGTGAAGGATTCGAACCTTCGAAGGCGAAGCCAGCAGATTTACAGTCTGCCCTCGTTGACCGCTTGAGTAACCCTGCATGTTGATGAGACAAACCTACGGTTTTTCTCATCGCGCGGTGTGCCGAACTAAATTCGTCACGCCGGCTGCTCTTTTCCCTTGAGCAGTATATGGAGCCATCTCGGGGATTTGAACCCCGGACCCCGTCCTTACCATGGACGTGCTCTACCCCTGAGCTAAGATGGCAACAATCAACAGCCATAGTAGCAAATTCTCCCTGTTTTTGCTACACTCTATCTCTAACATTGCTAGCCCGACTGCTAGAATGTGATCATTCACAATTTGTATGGAGTGTATAATTCCAAGATGAGCCTGTGTCTACAATGCGGACAACCCGTTAAACCATCTGGCCGCTTTTACTGTTCAAATAAATGCCAGGCTGACCAGCGCTACAGAGAATATATTAAAAGATGGAAGAAGGATGAGGTTGATGGCGGAAGAGGGAGAAGTGCTAAAAACATTTCTAGACATCTTCGCAGGTACTTGAAAGAAAAATATGGTGAGACTTGTTCTTTGTGCGGGTGGAATAAGACGAATCCAATTACGGGCAAAGTTCCTTTAGAAGTAGACCATATTGACGGCAACTCTGATAATAATCGGGAAAGTAATCTGCGTTTAATTTGCCCTAACTGCCATTCACTTACTCCAAGTTTCAGAAACCTCAACAGAGGCTTAGGAAGAAGTTGGAGGCGCGACAAATACATCCGATCTTTTTAAGCCACCTTAGCTCAGCGGCTAGAGCAACACTTTTGTAAAGTGAAGGTCGTCGGTTCGAATCCGACAGGTGGCTCCACGTGATTAAGATCAAACGTTGACAAAGCAGCCTGGAAGGCTTAGCATAAGCGCTAGGTAAGCGTAAATCCAAAAGAAATACACTTACAAAAGTTTGTCCTTCTTGCAAGAGGAAAAAGTAAAAATACCGTCCTGATCAGGCGGTATTTTTATTTATATAGTGATAATGTTATAATATAGATTATGGCTAGGGAGATCCTACTGATTCGGCACGGCAGTGCTGAGGAACCTTCTAAGGATCAGAAAATCGATCCTTTCGGTCCGCCCCTCACCACTGCGAGCGTGGTCCAGATTGCTGCGCTCAGAAGCGAGCTACTGCTAGACGACTTCGAGGGACAGCCGATTGCCACCTCAACGAAGATGAGGGCTATCCAAACTGGAGCACTAGTAGGCGCCTCATCAATACATATACACGCGCAGCTGGATGAAGTTCAGCCCAGTACACCGGTAGATGAGCTCAAGCGTATGCTTGCCAATGGCCAAGCACCTGAAGAATTGATGAGATACGCGGACATTGTGCTAGGCTTACAGCCTGTGCAAGACCGATGGGTGGTGCACGGCTGGCTGGGTGCTGGCATTGTTGCCAAGGCTGCGGAGTACTTGGGTCAAAACCT
This sequence comes from Saccharimonadales bacterium (SeqCode), assembly GCA_036509405.1. Lineage (GTDB taxonomy): Bacteria > Patescibacteriota > Saccharimonadia > Saccharimonadales > UBA4665 > DATCFR01. Next base: position 2,399 of record DATCFR010000059.1, on the reverse strand, counting down.
AGAAGGAACTAACTTATTGTTGCCCAACTTAGGCATGAGACGGATAGAAATCCCCTCTTGAGAGTTTACAGCGCGGCCCACATCTGTTAAAGTGAGAGATTAAGTAATTCATTAGGACGTATTTTTATGGCCAAAAAAGGCGACAAGCGTAAAATTATCGGTTTGATCAGTGAAGAGAGCGGTGAGCGGTTGTATTACACGACCAAGAACACCATGAACACCCCTGACAAGCTCAGTCTCAAGAAGTACAGTCCCAAGCTGCGCCGTCATGTTGTCTTCACCGAGACCAAGAAGAACCTCGGCCGCAACGAAGCTCCTAAGCGCTAGATTGTATAACTCATGAAGTTCCGCTCCGAGAATCCGGAAGTGGTGGGGCAGCTTGAGCCTAGCTGGGCTGAGGTTCTGCCAACTGACTATTCTTTACAGCTGGGGGTAGTCGTAGAGGCTCAGGGCAATACCCCAAACCTGCAAGATACCCTGTTCCTTACTAGATCAGAGGGCTGGAGAGTCGACACTAGTAGCAGCACGCTGCCGCCCCAAGAAGCCGTACAGCTGCCACCGTTAGTGGCGAGCATTGTTGGGCTTACGGATGCTGACTATAGAGAAGTTAATCAAGTAGACAGTGAGGCGGCAACCGAACACCGGCTTTCTATTCGGAGCGGCGTAGGAACGGCAACGTCATTTATGCAAGCGGGTTGGTTATCAGTATTTGGCAGAGTTTCTGCCGAGGTGTTTGGTGATACCCCTCCTCGCAAGCTAAGGAAGAGTTCTGTTCATACTGATGGGCGCCCAAAACCAGGGGAGGAGCATATGCTGCTCTACACGATTTGCCAAGGCGTGGGCACAAGCTTTTGGGAAGGGGAATTTAGAACGAGCTGGCTGCCTGGGGAGCTTGGTGGGTTTGGGCTGAGTTCGCAAGTACGGGGCAGGCAGCCGACATTTACAGCGAGAAACAATGAAGTTCTACGGATGCCGCGGACTACCGTCCACCAAGCCCCCGGTGTTATCTATGATCCACAACATCCACGCCGCTTTGTAAGAGATGTGGTTACCTTGCCCCGTTCCAAAGAGGAACGCTAAGAACTCTTAGACAGGTCCAGCACGGTATTGATAGTTTCGGCGTGACTCCAAACTAAGGGCGTGACGCCGAGGGCAACGCCGCTGTCGGGGTCAAACTGCTCACTCAAGGCGCCGCTTTGGAATGCGCGGTCAGACGCCCATTTAAGCAGCCCAGCGGCTTCGTCCGTGCGGTGAACGGCCGTGTAGTACTGGGCCAACCAGAGCGTGCAGACAATCCAGGGGTTGCCTTTGTACTGGTGTTTGGTTAGGAAGTAATTATCGTTTTCGTAACGGATGACGCCGCCAATTGGTGTGCTGTTCAAAAGCTTCGCCTCTATGTGCTTTAAGGTACTGACTAATTTTGGATCGTCAGGCTCGACACGGGCAAACATGAAGAGGCCGAAAAAGCTTGAGATATCCAGCGTGTCGTCATATTGCAGGCTGCCGTCCGGCTGCAGCAGAAAGCCCTTGCGGTAGTAGCCATCGGGGTGGTACAGCTTGTCTAGGGCGCCACGAATACGGTCAGCTGCGCGCTGCCAGATCACAGCGTCGTCAGGGTGTTCCACGGCCGTGGCCATCTCCGCTGCCGCCTCCAGGCCGCCAATCACCGTCGAGGCGGTGTAAGTGCTAGTTAAGAATTTCTCTTCCCAGAGGTCGTAGGTGGCATGCGGCAGGTCGGTTGCGCCGTCGATGTAGCCAGCGATGAACATAGAGCAGGGCTTAATAAAGGTGTGGTAGAAGTTAGTGACGAACTTGATGTCTTTGCTGTGCTTATAATACTCGCCGATCATAAAGATAACGCTAGCCGTTTCATCTTCTTGGATGGCCAGTTCTTTGTGGCGATTGTGCACCAGCGGGTGCCAGGTGCTGCCAATGGCGCGGTCTGGCTGGTATTTGTGCATCAGATAGCCGTCGCGGTGCATGGTGTCGCGGGCAAACTCGAAAAAGCGCTTGGCCTCGTCGTAAATGCCTAGGCGGATCAGCGGCCAGACGGCGTAGGCGCCATCGCGCGGCCAGCAGTAACAGTAATAATCGCGGCCATAATTAAAGATACTGGAGTCGCCGCTGGCCAGTACCGAGCCGCGGTCATCGCAGTGCGCTTTGATAACTAATAAGCTCTTGCGAGTCAGCGGTTGTATGTCGGCCGGCACGGCCTGCAATTGCTTGGCCGCCGGTGCCGCCCACTCCTGCCAATGCTCGCGCAGACGTTTCAGGCGCTCGTCAATCGGATAGTACTTGAAATAGGTGTGCGCTACTTGCGCGTCGGTTTGACTGTTAGCGGCTACGACCCAGTAATCGACGCCAAACCAATCGTGCGGCTTGGTGACGTTGCGGAAGCG
>DATCFR010000058.1:0-8690 GCA_036509405.1 Saccharimonadales bacterium (SeqCode) | reverse complement strand
AGCCGCTACCATTAAACAAAAAGCAGTAACCCAATACCCAGAGCTACCAGACCACCACCAATAAGCTTCTGCTTAATGCGGTTTCTTTCGTGCAGAAATATGTAGCCGCCTATTAGGGTAAATATCATAGAGCTTTGGGTTGCAGGTGTTACTTTAGATGCCTGACCAAGATTTAGAGCTGTAAAGAGTACGAGTTCAAAAACAGCAAAGATGAGAGCGGCAATAAGCAACTGCTTGCGGTGCTCAGTCGGCACTAGTTTAGCTGGCCGTTCATGCTTTACAGTTATTAAGCAGTAAGCTAATAATCCTGACACAATTAAACTAAGCGAAGCCGAAAAAGCTGGCTTAACGTCAACCGTAGCTTCTTTAATGAATAAGAACGCCAGAGCGATAGTGATGCCACTAATAAAGGCATATACAACACCCTTGCTTAGCTGAAGCCTCGATTTTTCTTTGATAGCAATAATGACTCCGAGGATTACAAGCGCTATGGACACCACTTTACCAAGGTTAATAGCTTCATTAAATAAAATGTAGCCACCGATTAAGGTTACTACGTTCCTCAACTGCCCAACTATTTGATATATGGATGCTTCAGTATATTTCAGCGATAAGGCAGCGAACAAGTTAGCCACAAATATAAGCAGTACACCAACAATCAGGGCCAGCCAGGTCTTAGTGCTGTGCGGATAGGAGAGATTAAATAGAGCTACTGGCAACAAAAGCAGCCCGGCGATTGAATCATGGGCAGAGAGAAAGGCTATCGGGTGAACATCTTTAGTAAAGACTTTCCGGAATATCAACTTATTGGCCGCAAACAACAGGCCAGCTAGCAAAGACAGCATGAACCACATGCAGTGAAGTATAACCCGACGAAGCTGCTATACAAACTCTTGCGCCTCGTTGCAATTTGATATCCGATTGACGATTCATTTGATCAAAAAACTGTGCATAACTCCTTGAACTATTCAAGCGTGAATAGTAAACTATTCTTATGTGAATAGCGTTCACCGGAGGGTAAAAGAATGGCAAACAGTAAAGAAGTAGCGGCAGAAGACCTAGCAATTCAGAATACGCTGTCTATGACTGCCCAGGAGCGTCTTGAGCTTCTGGCAAACCTGATTGTCGATAATATCATTGAAGACAGACAAAACGGCGATGTCCTCTTTAATAAGCTTTCGAGGCGTTAGCTATTATGGCTGAGGTAGCGACTCAAATGAATGCCGTGGCCGGTATCCGTGTATCGACCACTAAGCAAGCGATTGCCGGTGACTCGCCCGAAGACCAGCAGTTGCAAATTGACCAGTACGCTGCTGCCCGTGGCCTGACTATTACTAAGTACTTTATATTCTCCGAGTCGGCCTCTAAAGCCGAGCAACCCATGCAACGAGCGGTCAATTACTGCAAAGACCCAAGAAATGACATTCAGCACTTTATTATCAAGTCGATTGACCGCTTTACCCGTGGCGGCTCTTTCTTTTATGACACGCTCAAAAACCAACTCGATGACTGCAATGTCTCGCTTGTCGATATCTACGGAGTTATTAGCAATCAAAAGATCAATACGCTTGAACACCTTGGCGTGAAGTATAAGTGGAGTGAGTACTCGCCGACGAAGAAAACCGAGATGTTAGAAGCCGAGCGTGCTAAAGACGAGGTTCGTGACATTCAAACCCGCATGATCGGCGCCCAAATTCGTTATGCCCGTATGGGCTATTGGGTACGCCGACCGCTCTACGGCTTTAATAACGTTCATATTGAAACCCGTGAGGGTAAGCGCTGCATTCTAAAGCCGAACGAAGCCGAAGCGCCGTTCGTAATTAAGATGTTCGAGCTAAGGGCGCGTAACACTATGGAAGACGGCCAAATCGTCGATGAGCTTAATAAACTTGGCTTTCGCACCCGTGAGCGTATTGTCAGAGACAAAAACGACCGTACTAAGGTCACAGACACCATTGGCGGCGAATGCTTAACGCTTAAACAGTTGTGGCGAATGATCGAGAATCCAGTTTATGCCGGTGTTAATCCTGAAAAGTGGACGTTAGGGCAGGCTGTAAAGTGTCAATTTGACGGGCTAGTATCAATTGAACTGTTTAACGCTGCCAATCGGGGCAAGCTTATCATTACCGAGGATGAGACGGGCGTTCACATTCATAAGCGGCGGCCACCTGAGCACCTGATTAACAAAGGTGCCAAAAATCCGGATTTTCCCTACAAGCGTATTGTCATGTGTCCTGAGTGTAAAAAGCCGCTCTATGGCAGTGCCTCTCGCGGCAGGCACGGCAAGTATTTCCCGGCCTATCACTGCGATCATCGGGGGCATTATTTCAGAAAGACCAAGCAGGAATTCGACCAGACAATTGAAAACTTCGTAAAGTGCTTGCAAGTCTCACCTGCATACATAGACGCGCTCATGGACGCTGTCAGTGGAGCCTTTGATAAACAGCAGCTGACAGTCTTTAAAGATACCGCAACGATTGAGCAGCGCATTACAGAGTTAAACAAACAAGTAAGAATAGCCGTCGATAAGATAAAGCTTGTAAGCTCAAGCGCAGCCATTAAATACTTGGAGGGTGACATTATGAAGCTGGAAGCGGAGATCAGTGAGCTACAAGTCGAACGAGAGCAAACTAAGCCCCAGGAACCAGCCAATATAGAGAAAATAAAGACCTATGTTAGTTACTATCTGGAACACCTTGAAGAACTACTACTCCACCACAGTAATCCGGTGCTTCAAGCGAAGTATTTTGGGGTTATTTTCAATCAAGCGCCCACATTTGCAGATATTGAATCGGGAACCCCTGATATTTCTAAAATAACGGGGGTGAATGAGATCTTTACGGCTAAAAATAAGTACTCTGAGACACTTGGCTGGGGATGAGGGATTCGAACCCCCGATCGCGGAACCAGAATCCGCTGCCTTACCACTTGGCCAATCCCCAATATCGAACTGATTAATAATACCACAACTAACACCTTGGATTAAGGCTGCGCGGCTTCCAGACGCACCAGGCGCTTATCGTGGTCCTTTTGCTCGCGGCTGATGTCGGTAACCACGGCTTTGATGACTGTGATGTCGGACTTGACCTTCTTCATGTCTTTTTCCAATGTACTGACTTTTCGCTTGATATAAGGTACGTCCTTGACGTACTCCATAATCGCCTGTAACTCGTCCGCCAGGACTTCGCCGAGCACCGCTTTTCTCTCATCATCTCTCAGTGATTGCATGCTTATATTTTAAGCTGGGGAGCGTAACGGAGCAACTCATTTAACGTTGTGTTAATCTCTGCTGGCCGAGCAGCCGGGCGGTAGCTTATAATAAGCCGTGAATGACCATGCCAACCACTTTGCAGCAGTACCTGTTGGAGAAACTTCGCGATCATCCCGAGCGCTACGAGCTGGTGGTGATGATGGCCGACATCGCCACCATCGGCAAGCTGCTGTCGGCGCGCACCAACCGGGCCGGGCTGACCGATCTGCTCGGCAAGGCGGGTAGTTCCAATATTCACGATGAGACTCAGGCCAATCTGGACATTTACGCCAACGACCTCTGCAAAGATTACTTGCGGCAGACCGGCTTGTTCGCGGCCCTGGCCAGTGAGGAAGAAGCCGAAGTGGTCGACTTGGAAAATCCGCAGGGCAAATATGTCATCGCTTTTGACCCACTAGACGGCTCCAGTAACATCGACGTCAACGTGCCGATCGGCACCATTTTTTCGGTGCATAAAAAGCTGGAGGGCGTGGCCGCCGACGACGTCAAACATTTCCTGCAAACCGGCCGCGAGCAGGTCATGGCTGGCTATGTACTATATGGCTCCAGCACCATGCTGGTGTTTAGCTGGGGCGACGGTACGCATGCCTTCACGCTTGACGTTGATCTGGGCGAGTTCCTGCTGGCTAACGAACACGTCACCATTCCCGACGAGTGCCCGTACTACTCTTATAACGAGGCCTACACGCCATTCATTTCGGAGGCTGACAAGCAGCGATTGAATAAAATTCACCATGCTGCCGACAAGCTGCGCTATGTCGGTTCGCTGGTGGCGGATTTTCACCGTAATATGATCAAAGGCGGCGTGTTTTTCTACCCGGCAATTGATACCTCCGGCAAGGGCAAGTTCCAGCCTAAACTGCGCCTGAATTATGAGGCCAAACCCATGGCCCTTCTGGCCGAGCAGGCCGGTGGCGCGGCCACGGACGGCGAAAGTGCTATTCTGGATATAGTCCCCCGCGAGCTGCACCAGCGCGTGGCTCTGGTAATCGGCAATAAAAAGATCGTCAAGGAGATGCCATGAAATTCGAAGACCAACTCAAGGAAACTGCCCAAAAAATGCTGGCTGCCGGCAAGGGCCTGCTGGCCGCCGATGAGAGCAGCGCTACCGCCGCCAAACGCTTTGAAGGCGTCGGCATCGAAGATAGCGAAGAAAACCGCCGCCTCTGGCGCCAGCTGCTACTGACCGCTCCTGGCAACGAGGAATTTTTAAGCGGGGTTATCTTATATGACGAAACCATCCGACAAAAAGATGACAGCGGCACACCATTTCCGGAAGTCTTAAAAGGTAAGGGAATTATTCCTGGCATCAAGGTTGATGCTGGCGCCAAAGATCTGGCCCTCCACCCGGGCGAAAAAGTCACCGAAGGCCTGGACGGCCTGCGTGAGCGTTTCGCTGAGTACGCCCAAATGGGCGCTGGCTTTGCCAAGTGGCGCGCGGTGATCACTATTGATGGCGACACATTGCCGAGCGTGGCCTGTTACAAAGCCAACGCCCACGGCCTGGCGCGCTACGCCGCGCTGGCGCAAGAGGCCGGTATCGTACCTATCGTCGAACCTGAAGTACTGCTGGACGGCAATCATTCTATCGAACGCTGCTACGATGTTACCGCCGAAACGCTCGATGTCATGTTCGCGGCCCTCAAAAACCAAGATGTATTTATGCCTGGCTTGATTCTCAAAGCCAGCATGGTTATTTCCGGCAAAGACGCGTCGAATCGAGCTGGCGTGCAAGAAGTTGCCGAGCAAACCGTCAAATGCTTGAAGGAACATGTGCCTGCCGATGTCGCCGGCGTAGTCTTTCTGTCCGGCGGTCAAGGTGAAGAAGAAGCTACCGCGCATTTGGATGCCATTAATAAGATTGGCGGCTTGCCGTGGCCACTGACCTTCAGCTACAGCCGCGCCATTCAAAACCCGGTGCTGAAGCTTTGGGCCGAGGGCGACAAAGACAAAGCCCTGGCCGCTTACTTGTTCCGCTGCAAGGCCAATTCGCTAGCTGCCGAAGGGCAGTGGAGCGAAGATTTCGAAAAAGACCGCCCATATTAATGTGCTATAATTAAAAACATTAACAATTTAAGAATATACAGAGTGCAGCGAGAGATCTAGCTCATTGACCTGCCAGCAACCTGCCGGTTTAGCCGGTGTTGGTGCTCCATCTAGCCCCGTGCGGGGAAGATATTGCTGAGTAAGCATCCTTTCCCGTAAATACGGAGAAAGGATTTTTTAATGTCAACTTCAAAAACCGCCTGGGACTTCCTGGACTACTTTACCAGCGAGTCGGTTTGCGCCGGCCACCCGGACAAAATCTGCGATGCCATTAGTGACGCCATCGTCGACGCCGCGCTGGCTCAAGATCCGAACAGTCGCACCGGCATCGAGACCGTCGCCGGGGCTAATCAAATCGCTCTATACGGCGAAATCAAAACTAAGGCCAAGATAGATTTTGAGGCTGTTGCGTATAAAAAAGTCAAAGAGCTGGGCTACACGAATCCGAGCTGGAGCTTCAGCCACGAGTCGGAGTTCAGCAACGACGTCCACCAGCAGTCACCGGAAATTGCCCTTGGCGTTGATGGTGGCGATGAGCTGGGCGCCGGCGACCAAGGCATGATGTTTGGCTTTGCCTGCACCGACACGCCCGAACTGATGCCGCTGCCCATCGCCATGGCCCACGCCTTGTCCAGGCGCGTCGACGAAGCCCGCGAAAAAGGCGAGCTAAAGTGGCTGCGCCCGGACGGCAAAGCCCAGGTAACGGTGCGTTACGACAAGAGCAAGCCGGTCGGCGTCGAAAAGCTGGTCCTGGCCATGGCTCATGACGAAGCTGCCACCGCCGAACAAGTCCGCGCTGAAGCCATCAAGCACATCGTGACGCCGGTCCTGAAGCATTACAAATTTGATCTGCCGGCCGACGGGGACATCATTATTAATGGTACCGGCCTGTGGCACATCCCTGGCCCGGAGAGCGACGCTGGCCTGACCGGCCGCAAGATCGTGGTTGATACTTACGGCGGCTTCGCTCGCGTCGGCGGCGGTGCCTTCAGCGGCAAAGACCCTTCTAAAGTGGACCGAAGCGGTGCCTACGCCGCCCGCTACATCGCCAAAAACATCGTGGCCGCCGGCCTGGCTGAGCGCTGCGAAGTCGGCCTGGCCTATGTGATCGGCCAGCCGAAACCCCTGATGCAGACCATCCACACCTTCGGTACCGCCAAAGCCAGCGACGCCGAGCTACATGCCTTCAAAGACAAGCTCATCGACACCTCGGTCCAAGGTATCTGCGACAGGCTTGATCTGCGCCGTCCCATCTACTCACAGACCAGCGCCTACGGCCACTTCGGTAAAGCCGAGCTGCCCTGGGAACAGCTGGCGAAGACCTAAGCCGCTTCGCGCCTGGTCGCCAAGGCTTCGCGCGTTCGGCTAAAGGCAGTATCTATAATCAGCGGATTTCTCTTAGCCATCGCTTCGGCCAGATCGAGGCTGATGGGTGCAGCGACTTCCGGCTCTTCGCCTTGGGTCTCCGCAATCACCGTCAGGCTCTGCTGAGCATCAAAGTGTTCGATTTCGAATACCGCGCTTGGCTCCAATGTATTGCTACGATTTGGGTATTCGGTGATTCTATACAGGGGTCCACACGGAGCAACACGCGGTGGCTTCTCAACGAAATACGTTAAGCCGTAGTGAAAACTAAAACCCGTGGGCTTATACAGGCTGCCGGGCGGATATAATTGTTCCAGCACTCCCTCGATCGTATTAGCTAGTACCAACGCTGCGAATTCTCGTGATAAGTCGAATGGGTTTACAGGAGCGCGATCGAATGGATTCAGGATAGGCGGTTTTTTATAGTTGGCGCGGCCGCTGCGCTGGATACGCTCCCGCTCCATAAGATCAAAAGCTTGGAAATATACCGGGCTTTGATCTGCTAAATTAGCGCTGGCGTGACTTTTCTCTTCGCCATAGCCGGCAACTTGCTCTGACGAGGGGCCATCAATAGGGGTGATTAGTTCAAGTTCTCTCACATAGGCGTTCATGTAATTCCACCAATTAAAGGCGTTATTGGCGGTAGTGAAGCCAAACTGTTGCACGCCAAGACGCCCGGAGTTCTCAGCAAAATCCGCTTCCGCTTGTTCGAAAGCGAGACCCAGGGCCTCTTTCTTACCGTGGGTAGTCTCTAACTCCTGAAATATTTCGTTAATGTGCAAGGCTAGCTCGTGATCTGCACTGACGGACTTTTCCTCAAATTGCTGGAGCGGAGACTCTGACATATACTAACTTTAGCATATTTAGGCAAATATTACAAATATCCACGGACCCTTGCTACAATAGTCTGCATGAAGCATAACGTCCCACAAGCCGGGTTTTGGTTGAAGATGACTATTGTGGCAGTGCTGTCGGGGGTCTTATATAATTCCTGGCCACTTGGCTATTGGCTGAATCCAGGCGTTTCAAAGGCCGGACTGGCCAGTGCGCTGGAAGGCGTCGGCCAAGGCTATAACTGGCTGTTTATTGCCAGCGATATTGTGAGTAGCTTGTTAATTGCACTGGTTTGCTGGCTAGTTTGGCAGCGGGTGCGCGGTACGCATGACAAACGCCTTATCAGTTTCGCCTTACTGAATGTGGCCGTATTCGCTGCCGGTACGATTATTGACGCCGCATTGCCGCTGCGCTGCGACCCGACCATTCAAAGATGCGTCAGCTACACGCATGACCATTTGCTGCTGGCACACGGTCTTTTCAGCATACTGGCCGCTATCTGTCTCTTCATCAGCCTGGTCATCCTGTGGTGGCACCACCGCCATACCGTGCTGCTCAACGGTTTGCTGGTCGGCTACCTACTATTCAGCCTGTTTTCATTGATTGCCGTGCTGGAGCCGGGCGTCGGCAACCTGTCGCAACACTATTACCTACTACTCTGTGGGGTCTGGCTGGCGCTACTGCCGAGGGCTATACACGACACGGTAGTAGTTGACGAAGCCGCCGCTACCCGAAAAAGTCCAGATCTTTGAGCTCCTCCGGCAAAAAGCCCTCGCCAGGCTTGAAGTCGGCTTTCCATTTGTAGCCTTTGTTATAGCCGAGTTCTTTCATGAGTTTTGTTGGCGCGTTGCGCAAGTGCAGAGGCACCGGTGCTTCCGGATGATCGCGGGCGGCTGACAGCGCGGCGCTCATGGCATCGGCTACCTCGCGGGACTTCGGCGCTTTGGCCATCACGGTGGCGCAGTGGAACAGATTATATTGAGCTTCGGGCAGGCCGATCCGCTCCACGGCCAAAAACGTTGAAACTGCTAAGTTGAGCGCGGCCGGCGCGGCCATACCGATGTCCTCGCTCGCGAAAATTACCATGCGCCGGGCCACGAACTTGGGATCTTCACCAGCCTGCAGCATGCGCGCCAGGTAGTACAGCGTGGCCGTGGCGTCGCTGCCGCGCATG
>DATCFR010000057.1:0-3078 GCA_036509405.1 Saccharimonadales bacterium (SeqCode) | reverse complement strand
GGTGAAGAATTCGGTGATCAGGAGGTTGATGAGCACGGCGCGACGGAAGAGTTCGAAGGCTTCAAGGCGCGAGCTCAGCAGACGGACAGCGCCGAGCACGGCGAAGACGCCGGCCGCGGCCGAAGCGATCAGCTGGCCGGCTAGCAGCTTGTTGGCGTAGGGGTCGCCCGCCCTGAAGATGGAGCGCATTTCGTCGAAGTTGCCGAGCACCGTGCCCAGCGTCACAATCAAGAAGACTGCCGCTTGGATTACGAACAGCGCAGCGACCAACCGGCGCGAGCTGCGCAAGTGCCAAAAGCGTTCGTAGCGCTTGTCGGCTGCTGTGAGCCAGCGTGCTAGGCGGTTCGGCTTGGATGGCGGCACGGTGTCGAGCCGGGCCAGCAGCTGCTTCAGTTCTTGGGTGATGGGGCTTTTGGCGTCGGCATTAGCTAGCAGCTCGACAATGCGCCGCTTTTCGGTGCCGTCGAGGTCTTGCTGGACGGCTTCTTCGAGCTGCGCCAGCGCGTTCAGTTCGTACTCGCGGTGTGTCAGGCGCTGCGTCCGGCTCAAGGAGTTAAATACTAGATACAGCGCCATAAAAATGGCGTAGATCAGGCCGATGGTTGGGCGGAAAAAATAATTGTTATCTTTAGTTAGGAATTTGCCGAGCTCGTCGATGAAGATACCGAAGCCAGCGCCGCCTAAAAAGGCGCTCAGACGCTGGACGCGAGCACCCAAAAACGCCAAATTGAAGATGATGGCCACCAGCATCAGCAGGCCGCCCCAGAGCATGTGGGCGATATGTAGGCTGCCGCCCCCAACCTGGGGATAGCCCGACAAGTACAGGAAGAAGCGCAGCAACAAGAGCGCGCTGATGGCCGACACCAAGAAAATTTCCAGATAATCCCCGGCATTGACGTTGCGGTAAAACAGGCGGCGCATGGCCTTAGTATAACAGGGGCTATGAGCGGCCGTGATCGGCTAAAGCCATGACCCGGTCGCCTTCGGCTACGATGGCTTGTAAGTATTTCTCGTCTACGTCGCCGTTTGCATACGTTCTGAAGTAGCCGCGTACTACCTTATATTCCTCGTCAATCGCAATTCCATCTCCTTCTTCAGCTGGCTGCAAAAAGCCGTCCAGAAAGTCCCCCTGCGTATCGAAGTCCGGACCCAAGTCCGCGTTCAGAATCGTGAAACCCACCTTGTAGAGGCCTGAGTCGAGTAGCTGAGCCCCGTGGACCCGGCTCGGGTACCGGGCGGCTTGCTGCTTGTGCTCGCTGGAAGCAGACTTCGACCTGCCCAGCCTGAACATAACGGTGTACAAGCCGCCGGGACTCAAGTCGGGCGGTTGTAGCCGAGCACCTTCGGTTCGGGCATACTCCTCAGGAGAACAATATCCAACTTCAAAACTACTCATTGCTACATATTATACCATAACGGAGCATCGTAACCAAGGGTTGTAGAAGGGGTGTGACGGCAAGCCAAGCAAAAAGGAGCCTTTTGAGGGGCTCCCTTTTGCGCGCATCTTCCGCCGTAAGGTTTGGATGCTGACCACCTCACAGTGGCTGATCATTACTATAGTCTTGGCCGGGGCTGACTGTCAACGAGATTCGCGCGCGGCAGTGGACAAGCAGTGGTTAAGTGGTGGATAAGTCCTCGCCATAGGCCACGATAGCCAAAGCATTTACCCTGCTCCACCGGGGTTTGGTACCGCTTTTATTGTTCTGTGGGCGCGTTTCGCCCACAGTTAGGCGGGCCGGACCAAGTCTCGGACGGCTCAGCGTTCGGCTGACTTTCACCGTGCCTTTTCCTAAATCAGTTAATTCAGTCGCTCTTGGCTTCTTAACGCCCATGCCGTCAAGCGTCACGAAATGCCTGCGGCTCATGCCCGCCGGCCGCACCACCACGCCGGCCTGCGTCAAAACCTGGTACACCAAACCGCCGCCAACCATCTGCTGTGACGAAAGATGTAAGGGTGCCTCGTGGTGGGCGACCATTTGCAGGCTGGTTGGAGGCTCCGGCAGTTCTGCTGACGCGTCTTCTTCTAGGTCGACACAGTGCTCATCCGTTCCTTTGCGGAAGAGCGTTTCCTGATTAAATACGATCACCGTTCCTGGGGCGTGATCTTTCCAGTTAAAGCTATCGCCCGGTGCCAGTGTTTCCAGCAGCACCGCGGGATTGCCGTCCTGGCCCAGCCGCAAGGCAGCCTCCAATACTTCTTTAGCGGCAATGGCCCGGCGGTTCCCTTTCTTGAGGACGGGCGCCAACGACATAATCTCACTGACAGCAGCGACCCCATCAATTCCCCAATACTCGCACGTCACGTAGGGCGCCATCTCTGCGGGTACCTCGCTAACCGGCAAACTCATGCCACCATTATGGCATATCGTCCAAAGGATGTATCAAGTCTGTTTTTGGCGCTTGCGCTTGGTCGGGTCGAGCTCTTTTTTGCGCAGGCGCAGGTTTTTGGGGGTGACTTCTAAGAGTTCGTCGTTTTCGATAAAGTCCAGGCATTGCTCAAGACTGAAGATAGTCGGCGGCGTCAGCTGGACTACGCCGTCGCTGGAGCTAGAGCGCATGTTGGTCAGGTGTTTGGCTTTGCAGACGTTGATTTCCATGTCTTCTTGGCGGGTGTTGAGACCGATGATCTGGCCAGCGTAGACCTTCTCGGCCGGGCCGATGAAGGTGGTGCCGCGGGCTTCGGCGTTTTGCAGACTGTAAGGGGTCGACACGCCAGTTTCGAAGCTGATCAGCACGCCGCTGCGCAGCTGCTCCAAAGCTGGTGCGACCGGCTGAGCGCCAATCACCAGGCTGTTCATGACGATGGTACCTTTGGTGTTAGTCAGCAAGATGTTGCGCATGCCGAGGAGGGCGCGAGTCGGCATTTCATAAATCAGCTTGGTGACGCCCTTGGGGCTGGCGAACTGCTCTTTGAGGGTGGCGCGTCTTTGCCCCAATTCCATTTGAACGGTGCCGACGTGTTCGGCCGGGACTTCGATAATAACCTCTTCAAGCGGCTCCACTGTCTGGCCCTTTTCCTCGTGGGTGACGACTTGCGGGCGGCCGACCTCAAACTCGTAGCCTTCGCGGCGCATGGTT
>DATCFR010000056.1:0-2929 GCA_036509405.1 Saccharimonadales bacterium (SeqCode) | reverse complement strand
AACTACCTCAAAGCGGGTTATGAAGTGATGGTCTGGAACCGGTCGCCGGAAAAAACTAAGCCGTTAGAGGCGCTGGGCGCATCCCAGGCATCGACTCCGAAAATCGCCGCCCAAAACGCCGACATCGTTTTCGAGGTCACGGCTAACGACGCATCGTCGCGGGACGTCTGGCAAGGTCCGGAAGGCATCTTAGCTGGTGCCAACGCAGGCACCATACTCATTACCAGTGCCACGCTTTCCATCGATTGGACCCTGCAACTCGCCAAGCTCTGCGCCGATGCAGACTTTACGTTTTTTGACATACCTTTGACTGGCGGCCGGGTAGCCGCTGAAAATGGTTCACTCAGCCTGCTGGTTGGCGGGGACGAAACCAAGCTAGCAGAGCTACAGCCCGATCTGACGGCTATCAGCGCTAAAGTATTCTACTTCGGACCAATCGGCGCGGGCATGAAATACAAGCTCGTACTCAACAGCTTGCAAGCCGCCCACATTGCCGCCTTCGGCGAAGCCATGGAGTTAGCCGCCACGCAAGGCCTTGATCCGGCCAAAGTCGGGCCGGCACTGTGTGAGCGGCCCGGCGGCGTCGTAACCGATCTGGCTTGGACTGCCTACCAGCAAGCTCGACCGCCGCTCACGTTTTCAGTCGACTGGATCACGAAAGATTTGGAGTATGCCAAGCAAATGAGATCCGGCAACGACCTGCCAGTCTTCGACGACGTCTTGGCACTCTATCAAGCCGCTCGCAAAGCTGGCCACGGCCCCGAAGACTGGACTTCCATTCTTAAAGATTAACTTCGGTTCTATTCAATATGCAAAACTCACTGCCGGCTGTATAATAAGAGGTAATCTATGGGGAAATCAATAATCAGCGCCCAGGGCGTCACGAAGCGTTTTGGCGACATTGTCGCCGTCGATAACATCGACTTCGAGGTCGAAAAAGGCGAAATCTTTGCTTTTCTAGGTCCCAATGGCGCCGGCAAGAGCACGACCATTAAAATGCTGACTACCATGCTGCGGCCCACTGACGGCAAGCTAACGCTGGCTGGCCACGACGTAACCCGCGAGCGCGATTCGGCCCGCAAGGCCTTCGGCATTGTCTTTCAAGACCCCAGTCTTGACGAAGAACTGACCGCTTACGAGAATATGGAGCTGCACGCCACGCTGTACGGCATGCCCAAATCCCGTCAGCGGGCCCGCATTCAGGAGCTATTGGAGCTGGTCGAGTTATGGAACCGCCAAGCTTCGTACGTCAAAACTTTTTCCGGCGGCATGCGCCGACGGCTGGAAATCGCCCGCGGCCTGCTGCACGAACCGCGCATCCTATTCCTCGACGAACCAACGCTGGGCCTCGACACCCAAACCCGCAACCTCATGTGGGACTATGTTAAGAAGCTCAGCCAGGAAAAGGGCATGACGATTTTCTTTACCACCCACTATCTTGATGAAGCCGAAGCAGTGGCCGAGCGCATCGCTATTATCGATCACGGCAAAATCGTGGCGCTGGGCACCACCGCTGAGCTCTGTAAGCAAACCGGCACCAAAACCCTTGAAGCGGCTTATCTCAAGTTAACCGGCACCACCCTACGCGACGAATCCAGCACCGGCAACGATGGTCTAAATTTTAGAACCGCACTCAGAAACAACAAGTTAAGGTAGGCTACTCATGGATATACTCTACGTACTATGGCTCAGACAGGTAAGGCGCTACTGGCGCAGCGGTTCGCGCGTGCTCGGCACGCTCGGCCAGCCAATCTTGCTGCTGCTGGCTTTGGGCTACGGAATCGGCGCCATCTACCGCCGCGCCGGCGAAGGCAATTATCTGCAGTTCTTGGTCCCAGGCATCATCACGCAAACCGTGCTTTTGTCTGGTATTTTTTGGGGAATTATCATCTTGCAGGATAAGCGTTTCGGCTTTTTGTCGGAAATGCTGGTCGCGCCGGTCTCGCGCACCAAGATTCTGCTGGGCAGTGCTCTGGGCGGCGCCACTATCTCTATCTTTCAAGGTATTCTAGTTTTCGTTATCTCTTTAATTTTTGGCTTCCGGCCGCACAGCTGGGCGCTGGTTCCAGCGGCTTTCTTGGTGTTAATACTGATGTGCGTGGCGCTGACCAGCTTTGGAGCCGGCATCGCCTCCATGGTTGACGATTTTCAGGGCTTTCAGGGTATCAATAATCTGCTAGTTATGCCGCTGTTTTTCCTGTCCAGCGCGCTGTATCCACTGAATAACGTGCCCACGGCGCTGCGGATTATTAGCACTGCCAATCCGGTCAGTTACATGGTCGACGCCTTGCGCGACCTACTCGGCAATCAAACGCATTTTGGCCTGGGTAAAGACCTGGTCGTCATGGCCATATCTTTCGTCGTGTGTCTGACTTTCGCCGTCAACCGCTTCAATCGCATTCAGATGTAGCCAGCGGCTCAAGTTTCGTTTTTTACAGATGATGATTTACAATACTTAGCAAATGGCAACTCTTTTCAGAAACAAAAATCGGCACCATGAACCGATCTGGCATGTGCAGTGCATCATGCTGGCCGCCATCGTGCTACAGCTGCTCTTGCCGGATCGCTACGCTCTCGGCTCCCGCTACACCCTTATTATTGCTGAAGGGCTCCTGCTGGTGGCCATGTCATTCACGACCCCTAAAGAACAAGTATTCAAATCCCTCAGCCGGCGCATCAATGTTTTCTTGCTGCTTATCTTAACCGGCTTGGCCAATGGCTACTCCTTAGTCGAAGTAACGCGGCGTCTGCTGCAAAGCGGCAACATCGCCAACGGTCGCGAGCTCATCTTCACAGCCGTTAACATTTATCTGACGAATATCATCATCTTCGCACTTTGGTACTGGGAAATGGACGGCGGCGGCCCAGGCCAGCGCTTAAAAGCGCCCAAACACGAACAAGATTTCTTGTTTCCTCAAAACCAAAACGA
>DATCFR010000055.1:0-2473 GCA_036509405.1 Saccharimonadales bacterium (SeqCode) | reverse complement strand
CGTTCGCGTTCCGGGCCATCACCGGCGATAATCAGCTTGAGATCGGGGTTATCTTGGGTGAGCTGGCTGTAGGCTCGCAGCAAGTACTGCACGCCTTTGCGCCGCTCTAAACGGCCAATAAAGAGAAGGGTCTTGCCGTCGCGCTTCTTATGCGCTTGGGGAGCACGGTATTTCTTCAGATCAATTCCGTTGGGAATAATAGTAATCGGCAGGTCTGTGATGCCGGCGGCGTATTCGGCCCCAGCCGGCGACACGGCCGTTAGTTCGTGCAGATACTTCATAACCGATTTCAAATACGGATTAACCACTTTAAGGATAGACCGGCTCATCATAGCGTCGGAGACCTTGGCGTGGAAGGTGCCGATGTTAACACTAGTGGAGCGCTGCAAAAGCTGGCGGCTCAACAGCGGCATCCACGGCTCGTGGAAGTGCAGAATATCAAATTCTTCCTCGGCCAGCATGGCGTCGATTTCTTCGGTGTCGGCAGTGCTGGAGACCTGTGAGGTGGTTTCAGAGAACGATAGGGTGCGGAAGTCAGTCGAGGTGCCCACAAAAATAATATCTTTCTGGGGCTTTACGTCGTGATTACGAGGATAGGGGGTGATAATTTTAACCTGATGGCCGCGCTTTTCCAGACCAGTTTTGAGAGCCAGAATTACCTCCAGCACGCCGCCACTTCGCTCAATATTATATGGGCAAACCAAGCCTATTTTCATCTTGTTACAAGTATACCATTATGGCTGCGCCAACAGGCGGCGCAAGCCCGGCGGCAGCATCACGGCAGTCGCCTTTTTATCGGCCAAAATGCTCGGCGTGTGCGCCTTGCTGTTCATGTTAAAACGTCGATAGCTATTGAATACCACCAGCATGTGCTGCTTCACGATCTCGTTATTAAAGTAGTGATCACTCTTAGATGCGACGTGCATAACCGGCAGATCGATCTGTTTGGTGCAATTGTCGAGCGTGAAAAACTGACTGGTAGTCAGCCAATGCGTGCGCACATCATTGGCTTGCCACATTTTCACCTCCAGATCCATGTTAGCGCTGAATTCCTCGGGTGTGATTTCTATCATGCGCCGCTTGGAGTTGGGCAGCTGTGTGTACAACGTAGTTAGTACGAACCGATTCAGCAGGCAGTAGCGCACCAGCAAGGCGTAGGGCCGGGTGGCGAAGAAGCGCGTCGCCCAGCGGTAGAAATCACGGCGTGGACGCGGGTACAAAAAATCATCCTTGTGCATGAAGCCAACCAAGCTGACCAGGAGATCTACCTTTTTAGCGAGCTCGGGGTAGCGCTGCAGCATCCTTGTCGCAATCACGAAGCCGAACGAAATGGCGACGATAGTGACACGCTTACGCCGAAACCGCAGCTTCACGAAAGCGGCCAGATAGTCGGCAAAGGCATCAACGTCTGGCGTAATGCCAATATGCCCAAAACTGTCCATGCCCCCGAAACCGGGCATGTCAGGCATAGTGACGGCGCCATACTCATTGAGGTTTTGCACCAGCGCCCACCAGCGCTCCAGCATGGCATGGTGGCCGTACACCAGCAGGATTTCCCGCTGCCGTTTGGCGCTCGGCGCAGGCACGCGCATCATACGACCTTCCAGGCCATTAATATTTAATGGCACTATATAGTCAGCAGGGTTTTCGGACACTTTTTTGGGCATGAATTACCTTAAATAGTTAACTATTACTCTAGCAGGATAGGGCAGTTTCGTCCAATCATGAGCCGCCTCCGTTGCCTGCGGCTGGCGCTTGCGGTAAGATGAGGCAGGCTCATTGGGGCGTGGCCAAGTGGTAAGGCACCAGTTTTTGGTACTGGCATTCGGGGGTTCGAATCCCTCCGCCCCAGCCACGAAATAAGACCTGCATTTGTAGGTCTTATTTCGTGTTTGAGGTGATGGATTATAGAACGAGGTTCGGCGGAGTGAGCGGGAGCGAACGGAGAAGCGACGAGGCAAAGCCGAGGGAAGCGCTATCCCTCCGCCCTGGCTAAAGCTATAATCTATCGCCGTGTTTGGGCATATTATGAAACATCTGCATAAAATTTTTCCATGTCACGCCTTTTGTCTCATGAACCGATCGCACTTTTTGCAATTTTTGGGTAATCTCTTTCACTGACGGCTTTTCTAGCACAACTGACATTACAAGCTCGTCAAAGTCTCTATTCATCTGTTCGTTCGGGTTAAATTGGACACGGTTTATTCTATATGTGAATACAGCAGTCATTAATGCTGTTCGTTTGTTGCCATCTTTGAAACCGTGTCCCCTTGCGATTGAATCTATTAACAGCGCACAGATCGTGTCAAGATCATAATCGGTATACTGAGTATACGTTGATGGCCTCTGTACAGCAGCCTTAATCCTTTCGCTGTCATGTATCCCAGCTTTACCCCCAGAAATTGAAAGAATAATCTCATGAATATTCATGATGACCTCCTCATCCGGAAGTTCAAGTGTCATTTATTTCTGC
>DATCFR010000054.1:0-2077 GCA_036509405.1 Saccharimonadales bacterium (SeqCode) | reverse complement strand
CCGACAGCCAGAGCGATCTCACGGCGCGAGCCATCCGCCATCTTACTCAAGACCCGCGCTACCCCATGAATACCCGCAGTGAAGTCCTGCTCTACAACGCCGCCCGCGCCCAAAGCCTGCAAGTCATCAAGCAAAGTGTCGCCAACGGCATCATTTGCCTGGTCGATCGTAATTATTTGACTACTCTGGCGGTGCAGTATTACGGCCGTGGCGACGTGCCGGACTATGCCACTATTAACAGCATCATTAACTTTGCCGTTGATGGCGTCGAACCCGATCTATGTATTGTGCTAGACGCGCCCGTTAACGTGCTGCGCGAACGCCTCAAAGACCGTTATCACGGCGAACGCTTCGACAATTTGAGCGATGGCTTCTTAGAACGCGTGCGCGCCGGTTATCTTTGGGAAGCTAAAGAACGCGATTTGCCCGTGGTCTTCGCCAACGAAGGTCCCGACGCCGTGGCCGACAAAGTCTGGAAGCTAGTCTCAGACGAACTGGCCATCCGTTCCACCGACAAAGCCGCTTCGGTCACGCCGCCGGCCTCAGTTAAAGAAATTATTGAAAAGAAGAAGCTGCCCGAGGCAGCCAGCCCCAAAAACCAAACCTTTGTTGAAAAATCCGATACAGGACAGTTCACTATTACTGACGCTGGCCGTGACTATCTCAAAGAGGCCATTACCGACGTGGAGGGTAATGTCTACGTCTTTACTACCAAGCTGAGCCCCATCACTATCGCAGCGGCTATGGCCCGCTTGAGCCGCCGCGCCGATGACATGCGCATCACCATCCTCGACGAGTTTGCTGGCAAAGTTGATAAAGACGCCCAACTCCTGCACCGGGTGATTACTGCTTACGGCGACGATTCGGTCCAGCAACTTGGTGGGCTGCACGTGGTGGTTGAAAATGCCTCAAATCTTCTAACTAAAAAACTAGAATGGGGCCGCCTGGCGGCTTATCTTGAGCAGTCAACCCGCTACATTTACTTCGATCAAAAGAACGCTGCCGGCAAATACCGCTACTACACGCCCGAATATCTGAAACCTGCCATCAAAAAACAGTATGAGGAAACCATGGACGCCATTTTTGACGCCTATTCCACCATGGTGCACCGTTTAACAGAGCATGTGCGCAGCGCTTCCACCACCCCTGAAACCGAGCGCGATGCCGCTTGGAAAGGTGCCACCCGCGCCCAGGCCTGCGACGCCATGCGCGCCGTACTGCCGGTAGCCACCACCTCCACCGTCGGAATCTTTGCCTCAGGCCAGGCCTACGAGAGTCTCATTATGCACCTCATGAGTGATGAATTGCCGGAAGCCCGTATTACCGGCCAAAGCCTGCTCGAACAGGGGCGAAAAGTCATACCAATGTTCCTAGAACGGGCCGACAAACCAGAACGCGGTGGAGCTGCCATCGCCTATAGAGCCAATACCGCCCAGGCCGTGCAAGCGCTGGCCAGAGAGTACCTGCCCGACAGCCATGCCGGCGGCGCCGTGGAAGCCGTCACGCTGACCGATTTCTGGCCCAGGAACGAACTACTGCTGGTACCGGACATGCTCTACGAGCACAGCAATCTTTCCCTTGAGCAGCTGCAGGCATCGGTTAACGCTTGGCCGTACGATCAAAAACTAGCCGTTTTTAAGGCCTACGTTGGTGAGCGTCTTAATCGCCGCCACCGCCCGGGCCGGGCCCTCGAAAAGGCTCACTACAGCTGGGACCTGGTTTGTGATTACGGCATCTTCCGCGATCTGCAGCGCCACCGCATGGTTGACGACATGAATTGGCAGCTGCTAACACCGCGCTACGGCTATGAAGTGCCCCAACTGGTCGAAGAAGCCGGTCTCACCGATGACTTCGAGGCTTGCTTTGACCTGAGCGTCAAACTTTACAGCGTCCTGCAGAAGGCCGGCTACGCCCTTGAGGCGCAATACGCCACGCTGCTCGGTCACAAAATGCGCTGGAAGGTCACCTACAACGCCCGTGAGGCCTTCCACCTGCACGAACTGCGCACCTCGCCCCAGGGCCACCCTGGCTACCGCAAACTTGTCCTGCAAATGCACGAAAAACTCGCCGAAGTGCA
>DATCFR010000053.1:0-4779 GCA_036509405.1 Saccharimonadales bacterium (SeqCode) | reverse complement strand
TTTTTTAAATAATTCATCGATCGTCTTATTGATATTGAACGGTGGACTGCTCGGCCGGCCGATCTTGAGCCGGGCGTCGAGCCAGAAACAGCGTGGGCACTGCATGAACAGCTCGATTTTAGAGCGACTGATTTTAAATGCTTGCGTCTGCCCCGGCCGGTAGGCCGGCGATCGTTCCCGTGTGTATGCCATTAGTTTTATTGTAGCAGTTTCAATAGTTCATCCGGGCTTTTGATGAGGCGGGTGGGCTGATGTTCGCTCAATATTTTGGCGTTATTATAACCCCAGGTAACGGCTGCAACTCGCAAGCCAGCTTCGCGGGCGCCGGTAATATCGCGCACCTCATCGCCGACATACCAAACGGTTTTCGGATCAAGCTTATTGCGCCGGAGCACCCTTTTCAGCATGCGCGCTTTACCAAGCAAACCAACACCGCCATACACACTCACAAACTCCCTGCCCATGTAATGTTGGCGCAAAAACTGCTGAATATTTTTAGTGCTGTTGGAGCTCACAATGAACAATTGATGGCCTTCATCATAAAGCTTCCTGATGACGGCAGGTACCTCTGGGTACGGTTGAATAACAGACATACTCTGCGTCATGCGACGCCGGCCGCGCATCAGCAGAAACGGCATTTTCCAGAGATGGACATGCAATTCTTCGGCGGCATGCAGCAACGACAGGCCGCGCAGACGCTCAATCTCATCCTGTGGCAGCGGGTCGTGCCGACCAGTCAGCTCATGGAAAATACCCACCACCGTCTCGAAACTATCGGCAATCGTTCCGTCGAAGTCAAAAATAATCGCAGCCACATCTATAGTTTACATGAATTAAATTAGCGTCTGGTGGAGGCACCGGGAATATAGCCTCGCTACGCTCAGCATATAATCTCACTTCATTCGATTATCGAACCCGGCCACCTGGATTCGCAATTCAAAGTGCGGCACCAGCCGTACCCCCGGAGGGTTACCATATCACCAGACCTATCCATCATAATAAAAATATGTTAAACCTAAATTAAACGGCCTCGTTTTGTAGAACACATATTAGCAAAGAGGTATGCGACTTGTTATAATTGAGCTAGTTGGATTCGCAATTCAAAGTGCAGGCAAAGTCTGAAAGAAAAGCAGCTTTAGAGCTGCTTTTCTTTATGTAACCGGCGCGTACGGGATATGGCACATGCCACGGCCAGTGCGCTCGGTATATTTCTGGTGATAGTCTTCGGCCTCGTAAAACGGACTGGCCTTAGTGATTTCAGTGACAATCGGTTCTTTATAATTGACCTGCGCCTCGGTTTTGACGGCTTCGGCCGTGGCTTTTTGCTTGTCGTCAAAGTAAAAAATCGCCGTCCGGTAGCTATCGCCGATATCTGGTCCCTGCCGGTTTAGCTGGGTTGGGTCATGCATGCGGAAGAACTGTTTGCACAACGCCTCGTAGCTCACCTGCTCGGGGTCATACTCCACCAGAACCGCCTCGGCATGGCCGGTGGTGTGCGTACACACTTCTTCATACGAAGGGTTTTTGGTATGGCCACCGGTGTAGCCGACCGTAGTTTTGGTTACGCCCGGCACTTGATCAAAATAGTACTGCACGCCCCAGAAACATCCGGCCGCAAAAATCGCTTGCTGCATACTCTAAGTTTACCATTTTTGGGTTCACCAACTTTGTCGGCAAACTTGGTCTCTTACAAGTCAGTGAAAACTCCAGCAATTTTGTCTTTACGGACGTTATCCGCCTTAAAGTAACGGCCGTTCATAGCGATATAGACCCCTGGTGGCAAGGTTTGAACAAAGGCTAAAGCACTACCTAAATTGAACATGGCATCTGATTTGATACCAAAACTATAAGGAATCATGGCACCGAAAAGAATAACTGTCTTCGATTCAAGATTAGCTTGCATAACAGTGTTGGCCGTTTCAACCATAGTGTCCGTGCCGTGAGTAATGATAATGTGATTCTCATCGGCGTTTTTACAAGCATCCGCAATTAGGTCACGGTCGGCTTGTGTCATGTCTAGGCTATCCTTTAACAAAAGCCTGTCCACTTTTACATCTCCCGTAAACCTACTCGTGGCTAACATCTCATCGATATGTGGCAGGTCAAACTCCAATTGAGCCGTGATCTCATTATATTCTTTGTCGATCGTGCCGCCAGCCAGGAATAGTCTTAGTTTCATGCCTCTATTCTACCAAAGTAGAGTTAAGAACCAGCTATTCCGTAACTTGGACGTCGCGCCAGAAAGCCACATAATCGGTAAAGTCCTTTTTGACTCTGTCGATGGCGCTGTCTTTAGGTTTGGGGTAGCTCCAGGCGTTGTCTTCGCTCCACTTGTCGCCCTGGCCGACGTCAAAGTATTGGCAGACGCCCTTCCAGGGGCAGGTATACGGCGTGTCGCTTTTGCGCAAGTACTCCTGCTTGACGCTACCGGGCGGAAAATACCAGTTTTGCTCAATATAAATTAAATCGTCTTTATCGGCCTCGGCAATGACTTGATCGTTCCAAATTGCTTTCATACACCCTCCTATCTGCTACTACTATAGACCGATGCCGAAGAGTGTGCCAATCGTAAGGAGTAAGATGAAGACGCCGAGCGCCCGTCGAAAATAATTAACACCCTTGAAGATTTCGAGCAGCGCCCAGATTGCCAGCACGGCGCTGCTCAGCCACCAGAAAGTGTTGGCCATGTTGTGCGATGAAGCCAGCAGTGAGATGCACGTTAATACCACCCAAATGATCAGCCAGATGTTCGGCATCTGGAAAATGACTATATCGCCGGCGCGCGTGCGCCAAATTTTGTCCCACAAACTGCGCCGGTCGTGGCGGCCATTGCTAAGTCGCATACATCCCCTTCTGAATTTTTGTTATATAAATCACTAGCGCAATTATACAATAGCCTGCTGGCATGGCCAAAGATATGCGAAAACATCATTGCAAAGTTTAGCTGCCAGGGCTACATTGGAAGCATGCTTGCCGCCTTAGAAAAAAGCTTAAGCGATATTTTTGTTAAACAAGCGCCGGAGCTGCCACGCAGCGGCAAAAAAGCTCTGGTGGAATATCTGCCCTGGGCCAATCTGATTCTAGGACTGCTCGCCCTGCTGGCTCTTTACGGTCTCTGGCACTGGGCGCACTTAGGCAACGGCTTAATTAATTATGCCGACAGCCTGAGCTCCGCCTACGGCGTTCCGGCCGCCACCGCGCACCGCCTCACTTTCGGCATTTGGCTTGGCGTGCTCGTATTGATACTCGAGGCCGGTCTGTACCTCATGGCCTTCCCCGCCACCCGCGACCGCAAAAAATCCGGCTGGAACCTCATGTTCTACGCCCTGCTGGTCAACATCGTCTACGGCTTAATCATGTCCCTCACGTCCTACGGCGGCTTCGGCAGCCTGGTGGGCGCCCTGATAGGCTCAACTATTGGCTTGTACCTACTGTTCCAAATCCGACCTAGTTATAGTAAGTAGTCTCTTAGGCCAACCAAACCTCGCCTAAACATTATCGTTTCCGTCGATAGTGAGCGAACTGTTTGTGAGCGAGCGGATGTTTAGGCGAGGTTTGGTTGGCTAGTTTTCTAGTTTGTGGATTTTATCATGGTCGAGGCCGTAGTAGTGGGCGATCTCGTGCCACAAAGTGTGTTTAATGTCTTCCTTGAGGCCCTCTGGCGAGTTATTGCGGCGGGTTAGCGGACCCTTAAAAAGCGTGATTTTATCTGGGTACAACCGCGTCGTGCCCTGACGCTGGCTGAGCGGCACACCCTCATATAAACCGAGCAGCGTTTGGTCCGGGCGCAGCTCTGACTTAAAGCGTTGCTCAGGCGTCGGATCTTCCTCATAAAGAATAGCGACATTTTTAATGTTTTTAATATGTTCGCCGGGTAGCTCGGTCAATGCCTGGTCAATCAAGTGTTGAAATTCATCGTCGGAAATTTCAATCACGACTACGCCTCGAGACGCAGGCGTTTAAGCAGCCAGTCGCGCGGCAAAATGCTCAGGAACCAGCCAGCCCGCGGGCCCGACGCCTTGCCAATTAATGCCTGGTACAGCGTGCCAAATAACTCCTTGGGCTCCAATCCGCTGCCGTCTTTGAGGCCGTAAATGGCCTCATGGAACCAGGCGCCGTCAGCATCCTCTGGCGCCTCGGCGATTTTGCTAGCCAGATTATGCAAAAACTGCTTCTGGGCGTCGCTAAATTGGTCGGCATTAACCGTGTCTAATAACGTGAATTTAACGTCTTCTGGTGCCCGTTTTTCGAGCCAGGCGTCGATAAAGCGCAGCTCAGCTTTAATAATGTCGGCGTCTTCATCCACCACCGCGGCGTGCTCGGTGCGGCGAATAATTTCCAGGGTTTTGTCGGTGTCTTTGAGCGCTGACTGATAGCTGGCTACCAGATGCGAAAACGGCACACGGCTGACGGTTTTCTGAGTAAGGCCGCGGGTGGCAATGTACAAAAGCTGCTCTTCGCTGTCGTCGCGATTGGGCTTAGCGGCCAGGGCCGCGAATTCGTCCATCAGCTGCACCACGCCGTTAATCGGGTCGAAGTACAGGCGTTTGAGCGGCGGCGAGCGCAGAATGAAAAAGCGCATCACCTCAGCGGGCATAATCTGGGCTGCTTCCAGGGCAGTCAAGCCGGTGCCCTTGCTGGCACTCATTTTTTTAGTGTCGCCGGCCATGTTAATAAAGTCATACGACACCGGATACGGCGGCTCAGCTTCATAGACATCTTTCATAATCTGCATGCCGGTATCGTAGGAACCGCCCTTGGTCATGTGATCGCGGCCCG
>DATCFR010000052.1:0-2812 GCA_036509405.1 Saccharimonadales bacterium (SeqCode) | reverse complement strand
GAGCAATCAGCCATAGCCAGCCATATAGGACTATGGGCGAGTTGCCATCCAACACCAAGTGATAATGGAGGTTATAAAATGGACGAACCAGCCGCCTAGACCACGTTGGCAGTCGGATCAACGCGAGGCACAGGGGGCTTGGCGGCCAGCAGCCGCGTCCAAGAGAAATTATTAGTCATCGGATCGTAGCCGCGGTGCAGCGTCCGGGCGGGCAGGTAACCGATAGCGCAGACGGCTACCAGACTGTACATGTGCCAGCGGGCACGGATACCATGCTGGGCGTAGGTTTGCGGGCTGACCCAGACGTAGCGCATAAAGTCGAGATAATCCACGTCAATACGCCGCGATGACACTTGGGCGCGCAGCCGCTCATCAAAGGTCACCCGACCGCCCAATTCCTGCAGGTGAATAGCGATGTCATAATCCTCGTGCTGGCGGCCCGCACCGCACAACGCGGGCTTTACCTGCTGCCAGGCTTCGCGGCGAATGGCCATATTGGCGCCCCAGAGGAACACCCGGTCGCCAAGCTGCCAGCTGAGTCGGCGACGGAAGAAGAGATCGATGGCATCGAACAGGGGCGCCAGCGCCACGTTGTAGTACAGCGCCACCCCAGAAACAGCATCCACCGTTGGATCGGCGAACACTGCCTGGGCTGAGGCCACCCAGTCCGGAGGCAGCAGGCTGTCACCGTCGATCCGGGCGATAATATCGCCGCGCGCGGCGTCAAAGCCGCGGCTGCGGGCATGCACCACGCCTTGCTTGGGTTCGGATAAAACAGTCGCAAAATCGAACGCCTTGGCCACGGCCACGGTGTTATCGGTGGAATTATTGTCAACCACGATGACTTCGTAAGGCGCAACCGTTTGGGCGCCAATCGCCGACAGACAGGCGCCCAGCGCCTCGGCTTCGTTGTATACTGGGATGACGATGCTGATTTTCATTAAATGCTCTTAATTATTATATGGCAAAACGTTCATTATCATACCCAAAACGCCTGGCAAACAGCTTAAAAAAGTGGTGTTGCCGCAGCTGGTGGCACAAGCTTGTCACTATTCTGGTACTGCTGGTCATGCTACTGGTCAGCACCATGTATGGTATAGCGCAGTGGTATATTCACTCTGAGGCCGGCAAGCCGCTGCAGATGGGCGTCAGCTTCATCCCGGATTACGCCCAGAGCCTAGGCGTTAACCCGCAGCAAACCATGGACGCGTTGCTGGGCATCGGCGTCAAGCAGTTCCGCCTGGTTAGCTACTGGAGCGACATGGAGCCCACGCCTGGACATTATGATTTCAGCCAGCTGGACTGGGAATTTCAGAAGGCTGAGGCCGCCCACGCCAAAATTATTCTGACAGTCGGCTTGCGGCAGCCACGTTGGCCGGAATGCCATGCACCGGGGTGGGCGAATATCAGTCAGCCGGAGAGCCAATGGCAGCCGCAGCTGGAGGCGTTCATGCAAAAGGTCGTCCAGCGCTATCAGCACTCGCCGAGCCTGCAAAGCTACCAGGTCGAAAATGAGTATTTCCTACAAGGCTTCGGTATTTGCACCAACTTTGACCGTAATCGCCTAATCAGCGAATATAATCTGGTCAAAAAGCTTGATCCGCAGCATCCGATCATCATCGGCCGCAGCAACAATGCCTTGGGCTTTCCGACCGGTCAGCCGCAGCCAGACGAGTTCGGTATTTCAGTCTACAAGCGCGTCTGGGACGCCGGCGTCACGCATCGCTATATTGAGTATCCGTACCCGGCCTGGTTCTACGGCTTCCTGGCTGGCACTCAGAAAATTTTCCTGCACAAAGACATGATGATCGACGAGCTGCAGGCCGAAGCCTGGCCGCCGAACGGCAAAACTATCCAGCAAACCAGCTTGGCCGAGCAGAATAAATCATTAAACGCCAAGCGCCTCAAAGACCGCTTCCAGTATGGCAAAGCCACCGGCATGAAGCAGATCGACCTCTGGGGTGCCGAATATTGGTACTACCGCGCCCAAGTCCTGCACGACCCCTCATTGTGGAATGTCGCGAAGCAGGAGTTTTAGAGCACCCGGTCGTGATCCGGGGCCATTACAAGCGGAGGTCGGCCTATGAATTTCAGGGGCTCAAGCGGTGTCCAGTATTCTTCGTTCGGCATGAAAAGGCCGGCGCTCAGCCGGATAGCCCGCTGTCCAATTTGTTTGGTTACGACATAGAACCTCATGTCATTGCTCATACTGAAGATTTCCTGATCTGGGTCGTGAGCGGTGCCAAGCATGAGCTCGCGGCCAATAGCGTAGGCAACCGCGTGCACGCCGCCATGCTCTTCTTGGTGAGTATCCATCTCAAGTTTCGAAACACCGTATACGACGGTCTCTGGATACGCTCGTTTCGTGCGCCCGGCACTCGTAGTAGCAGCCGCATCCAGCCAGTTTTTAATCCTGTTGGGAGGCATAGTGAGATGTTGCCAGTCTAGTTCTAATTTATTGGGGATTAAAACAGTTTTTCTAAATAAATCAGAAGGAGACCGCCGTTGGAGCTTATTGTTGTCACGGTGGTTTCTCAATCTATCTACTGCAGCTGGAGCTCTCATACCAGGATTATACCATAATATTGTAATCAAAGCAAGTAATCCCTGGACGTGGGGCTACTCCAGCGCCTACAATAGATACTTATGGCTAAGAAGAAGCAGAACCAGCCCAAACGCATCACGAATCGCCGGGCCAGTCACGATTATGAGCTCGGCGATTCTTTAGTGGTGGGTTTGGAGCTGACCGGCGCCGAGACAAAATCGCTGCGGATGGGGCACGGCCACCTGCGCGGGGCCTACGTTACCGTCA